>JALHUR010000002.1 GCA_022867325.1 Candidatus Aminicenantota bacterium
CCTCCTCCCAGCGGTCGAAGGAGGTCAGGCTGTACTTGTCGGGCGTCGCCGGCGCGAACGAATGGACGGTTCCGTCGAAGAGCTCGAGGGTCGCCCGTTTCCGTTCGGGGTAAAAATTGAGCCGTCCCCTCCGGGCCAGGACGATCTTGGGCTCCTCGGGCGCGGCCAGGGACTGGACAATGACGCGCTCCCAGTCCTTGCCGGGAGCGGCGTTTTGGACGAACAGGACCAGCCGCGGGAACCGCTCGTTGAACTCCCGGGGATTGATGTTGACCTGGACCTTGGACAGGACTTGGCCGGTCAGGGTTTGAACCCATTTATAATTGGCCCGCGGCGCCAGGTAGAGGGCGAGGACCGAGGTCAGAAGCCAGCCGGCCGCAGCGAACAGGAGGAGGGGACGGAGGAGGCGGAGGTGGCTGATCCCGAGCGTCTTGAAGGCTGTGACCTCGAGGTCCGTCGAAAGCCGGCCCAACCCGGCCAGGATGCCCATCAGGACGGCCATGGGGAGGGTGAAGGCCAGGATCGAGGGGATGAGGTAGATCAGAATCTCGGCGACCGTCCGGAAGCCCACGCCGTGGGTGATGAACAGCTCGGCCAGGATCAGGATCTGGTTCATGAGAAGGACGAAGGTGTAGACGAGAAGACCGAGACCGAACGGGGGGGCGACTTCCTTGAGGACGTAGCGATCGAACAGTTTGAGCATTCGTCCCAATATAGCACAGAAACGGCCGGGGCAAAAAGAAAGGCCCCGCACCGTCCCGGACGGGACGGTGCGGGGCCTGGAGAGACGTTAAAACGAGCTGAGCCGGGGTCCTCAGTACATGTCGCCGGGAGGCGACGGGTACTTGGACTGCTTGTCCTCCTCGGGGAGGTCGGCGATCAGGCCTTCGGTCGTCAAGAGCAGGCCGGCGATCGAGGCCGCGTTCTGGAGGGCGATCCGGACGACCTTGGTCGGGTCGAGGATGCCGGCCTTGACCAGGTCCTCGTACTTCTCGGTCAGGGCGTTGAAGCCCATGTCCTGCTTCATTTCCTTGACTTTTTCGACGATGACCGAGCCTTCGAGGCCGGCGTTATGGGCGATCTGCCGCATCGGCTCCTCGAGGGAGCGGCGGACGATGTTCAGGCCGATCTGCTGATCCCCCTCGAGCTTGAGGGCATCGAGGGCTTTCTGGGTCCGGAGCAGGGCGACGCCGCCGCCGGGGACGATCCCCTCCTCGACGGCCGCCTTGGTCGCGTGCATGGCGTCCTCGACTCGGGCCTTCTTCTCTTTGAGCTCGGTCTCGGTCGCCGCGCCGACCTTGATCAGGGCGACGCCGCCGACCAACTTGGCCAGCCGCTCCTGGAGCTTCTCCCGGTCGTAGTCGGAGGTCGTCTCGTCGACCTGGGTGCGGATCTGCTTGATCCGGGCCTGGACGTCGGAATCCTTGCCCTTGCCCTCGACGATCGTCGTGTTGTCCTTGTCGATGACGACCTTCTTGGCCTCGCCCAGCCAGTCGAGCCCGACGTTCTCCAGCTTGACGCCGATGTCCTCGGTGATGACCTTGCCGCCGGTCAGGGTGGCGATGTCCTCGAGCATGGCCTTGCGCCGGTCGCCGAAGCCGGGGGCCTTGACGGCCGCGCACAGGAACGTCCCTTTAAGCTTGTTGACGACGAGGGTGGCCAGGGCTTCGCCCTCGACTTCCTCGGCGACGATCAGGAGGGGCTTGCCCATCCGGGCGACGTTTTCGAGCAGGGGCAGCAGCTCGCGGAGGTTCGAGATTTTCTTCTCGTGGAGGAGGATGAGGACGTTCTCCAGGACGCACTCCATCCGGTCGGGGTCGGTGATGAAATAGGGGGACAGGTAGCCGCGGTCGAACTGCATGCCCTCGACGATGTCGAGGGTGGTGTCCATCCCCTTGGCCTCTTCGACGGTGATGACGCCGTCCTTGCCGACCTTGTCCATGGCCTCGGCGATGATCTTGCCGATCGACTCGTCGTTGTTGGCCGAGATGGCGCCGACCTGAGTGATCATCTCGCCGCTGACGTCGCGGCTGAGCTTCTTGAGCTCCTTGACGACCTCTTCGACAGCCCGGTCGATCCCTTTCTTGATCAAGGTCGGGTTGGCACCGGCCGTGACATAGCGGAGGCCCTCGCCGTAGACGGCCTGGGCCAGAACGGTCGCCGTCGTCGTCCCGTCGCCGGCGACGTCGGAGGTCTTGGAGGCGACTTCCTTGACGAGCTGGGCGCCCATGTTCTCCAAGGGGTCCTTGAGCTCGACTTCCTTGGCGACGGTGACGCCGTCCTTGGTACTGGTCGGGGAGCCGTATTTCTTGTCGAGGACGACGTTCTTGCCGCGGGGGCCGAGCGTCTCCTTGACGAGGTTGCTGAGAATGTTGACGCCCCTCAGCAGGGCCTGTCTTGCAGCATCTCCCAGAATGATCTGCTTAGGCATGGTTGTCTCCTTTGTTGGGGTGGTTTCGTCAGGACAGCTTGGCCAGGATCTCGTCCTCGCGGACGATGATGTGCTCGACGCCGTCGATGGTCACTTCGGTACCGGTGTACTTGCCGATCAGGACCCGGTCGCCTTTCTTGACCTCGAGAGGAACGACCTTGCCCTCATCGTTGACGCGGCCCTTGCCGGCCTCGATGACTTCGGCCTCCTGGGGCTTCTCCTTGGCGGTATCGGGGATGATGATACCGCCGCGCTTGACTTCACCTTTCTCTTCCAGACGCTTGAGAAGAACTCTGTCATACAGGGGAAGAACCTTCATAAATACCTCCTTTTTCTTTTTAGCAGTCGATGAGAGAGAGTGCTAAATATAAGGGAAAAAACCTGAATTGTCAAGTGCTTAAGGCAAATTTTAGCGGATTTGAGCGTCGACCGCTAAATC
>JALHUR010000180.1 GCA_022867325.1 Candidatus Aminicenantota bacterium
ATAAGATGGAGGGGTTCGACTTGGATTGGAACCTGGTCGGGAACCGCCGCTACGCGACCTATACGGCCCTGCCCTCCGGATCCTACCTGTTCCGGGTCAAAGCCTGCAACAACGACGGCATCTGGAACGAAAAGGGCGTCTCTCTCCGCGTCCGGGTCATCCCGCCTTGGTGGGGCCGGCGGGAATTCAAGTTCCTGATCCTGCTGACGGCCCTCTTTCTCCTCCTCATCCTGTACCGGGTTCGCACCTTCTCCATCCGGGAACGGGCCCGGGAGCTCGAGCTTCGCATCGGCCAGCGAACCCGGGCTCTCCAGGCGACGAACGTTCGACTCGAGCGGGAGGTCACCGAACACCGCCGGACCGAGCGGGCGCTCCGCGAGAGCGAGGATAAATACCGGTCCCTGGCCGCCCAGATCCCGGTCGGCGTCTACCGAACGACGCAGGACGGCCGCTACCTGTATGCCAATCCCGCGCTGGCCGCCATGCTGGGCACCAAGAGCGTCGAGGACCTGATGAAGACCTCGGCCGCCTCGGCCTTCGCGGATCCGGCCGACCGTGACCGGCTGATCGCGCTCTGGAAGACCAAGAGCGGAGCCGTCTCGAGCGAGCTCCGTTTCAAGACCCGGCGGGGACGGCTCCTTCTGGTCCGCGTCAGGGGCACAGTCATCCCCGACCTCAAGGGCGGGATCGAATACATCAGCGGCATCATCGAAGACATCACCGGACAGAAACGAGCCGAGGAAAAGCTCAAGACGGCCCTGCGCGAGAAGGAGTTCCTCCTCAAGGAAATCCACCACCGGGTCAAGAACAACCTCCAGGTCATTTCGAGCCTGCTGCGCCTCCAGTCGCGCTCCACCGAAAGCGGCCCCGCCCGGGAGCTCCTGTTGGCCAGCCAGGGCCGGATCCGGTCGATGGCCCTTGTCCACGAACGCCTCTACCAGTCCAAAGACCTGGCCAGGGTCGATTTCGCCGTGTACATCCAAAAGCTGACCGGCCAGCTGTTCAGCCTCTACAAGGTGGACCCGGAGCGGATCCGGTTGCGGCTCCGGCTGGGCCGGATCCCCCTCAACATCAACCAGGCCATCCCCTGCGGTCTGATCATCAACGAGCTCGTCTCCAACGCCCTCAAGCACGCCTTCCCCGGAGACCGGGCCGGACGGATTTTAATCGCCCTGTCGGCCGGCCGCGACGGGACGGTCCGCCTGACCGTCCGGGACAACGGCGTCGGCTTTCCCCCGGGATTTGATTACAGAAAAACGAATTCGCTCGGGATGCAGATTGTGATCGGCCTGGCCGGCCAGCTCGGAGGAACGATGACGCCGGGAAGCAAGGCCGGGGCCGAGGTCGTGATCGCGTTTCCGCTCGGGTCGGGTTCGCGGCCCGGGCGCGGGCGGCGCTGACCCGCTTCCGTCAGACCTGTTTGTGTTTCTGCTCGTACATCATTTCATCGGCCCGCTGGAGCAGGTCGTCGATGTTCATGAAGGCCCCGATCGGATAGGCGGCCGCCCCGGCGCTCAGGGACAACCGGTAGGGGTCGGGCCGTTTTTCGTTGTGGATTTCGACCTGCGAGCACAGCCGTTCGGCCAGGACCTCGACCGGGATCCCGCTGGCCAGGATCCCCATCACGACGAACTCGTCCCCGCCGATCCGGGCGATGATGTCCGTCTCCCGGTAGGCCCTGCGGAGGATGGCGGCGATCTCCTTGAGGGCCTTGTCCCCCTCGGCGTGGCCCAGCGTATCGTTGATCCATTTCATCTTGTCGAGGTCGGCGTAGATGAGGAAAACCTGGGTGCTGATCCGCCGTCCCAACTTGAGGAGCTCGCCGCCGAAGGTCAGAAACCCGCGGCGATTGTAGAGCCCGGTCAGCTCGTCCGTAACCGACAGGAGTTTGAGCTCTTTGACCATCCGCTGCCGTTCGATCGCGAAGCGGACCGAGCGGGCCAGAAGATTTCCATCGACGCGGCCTTTGACGAGGTAGTCCTGGGCGCCGCCCTGGACGGCGCTGACCCCGATCGTTTCGTCGTCGAGCCCGGTCAGAACGATTATCGGGGGCGGTTCCTTGAAGGCGTCATGGAAACGGTTGAAGGTCTCCAAGCCGCGGCTGTCGGGGAGGGACAGATCGAGGAGGACGACATCGGCCTCTTCCCCGCCGGTCAGCCTCTTGAGGGCGTCCCCGAGGCGCTCGACCTGCTCGAGCGTAAACCGGATATTGGGGATCTCTCCCAGCATTTCGCGGATGAGGCGGGCGTCGCCGGGATTGTCTTCGACTAAGAAAAGCTTGAGGGGCTTCGTGTTCATGGCGGATCCTATTCGGACGGAAGTTTGACGATCGTGAACCAGAAATCCTCGATCTTCTTGACGACCTGGATGAACTGGTCGATGTCGACCGGTTTGGTGATGTAACAGTTGGCGTGGAGGTCGTAGGTCCTCAAGATGTCCTCCTCGGCCTTGGACGTGGTCAGGATGACGACCGGGATGCGCCGGAAGCGGGAGTCGGCCTTGATCCGGCTCAGGACCTCGCGCCCGTCCATCTTGGGCAGGTTCAAATCCAGCAGGATAAGGTCGGGGCGGGGGGCCCCTCCGTAGGTCCCCTCCTGGAGGAGAAAGCGCAGGGCCTCCAGCCCGTCATGGACGACATGGACGTTGTTCCTCATCTTGCATTCCTTGAGGGCCTCCAGGGCCAGGCGCGCGTCCCCCGGATTGTCCTCGACCAGAAGAATCTCGACCTGCTTCCCTTGAATTGAGTCCGACATGGTCCTCCTTCGTTCCCCTTATCGGTTGGGAATCGTGAACAGAAACGTCGATCCCTGACCGGGCTCCGATTCGACCCAGATCCGGCCGCCGTGGCGCTCGACGATCTTCATGCAGAGAGCCAGGCCGATTCCGGTCCCCGGGTAATCGCTGTCCCGGTGAAGACGCTCGAAAATATGAAAGATCCGCTCCAGATACTGCGGCTCGATGCCGATCCCGTTGTCCCGGACCGAAAAGACCCACTCCCTGTCGCGGAGGACGGCTCCGATCTTGACGGCCGGGGCCCCCCGGCCCTTGTCCTGGAACTTGACGGCGTTCCCGATGAGATTCTGGAAGAGCTGGATCAGCTGGGTCTCGTCGCAGGTGACAGTCGGAAGCGGATCATGGCTGATGACGGCGCCCTTCTCGGCGATGGCGACCTGGAGGTTCAACAGGGCCCGGTTGAGGACGCTCTCGATGCCGGCCGACACGAAGAGCTTGCCCCGCGTCCCGATCCGCGAGTAGGTCAGCAGGTCGTTGATCATGTTCCGCATCCGGGCGGCGCCGTCGACGGCATAGTTGATGAAATCGTCGGCGTCCTGATCGAGCTTTCCCTTGTAGCGGCGGGCCAGGAGCTGAACGTAGCTGCCGACCATCCGAAGCGGCTCCTGGAGGTCGTGGGAGGCGACGTAGGCGAACTGCTCCAGTTCCTTGTTGGACCGGGCCAGGTCTTCGGTCAGGCCCTTGAGCATTTTCTCCATTCGCATCCGTTCGGCCAGTTCCTGCTGGACCTCCTCGAACAGGCGGGCGTTCGCAATGGCGGAACCGATCTGGGTGCTCAGGGTCTCCATGGCCACGACCTCGGTCTCATCGAAGGCATCCTTCTCGATGCTCTGGAGGTCGAGAACGCCGATAATCCGTTCTCCGCTCCGGATCGGGACGGACAGTTCCGAATTGGTGATTTCATCGGCCTTCCGGAAATAATAGGGGTCCCGGCTGACGTCGCCGCTGATAAGAACCTTTCCTTGGAGCGCCGCGTTCCCGATCATGCCTTGGCCGAGCTCTAGGACCATGTCCGTGCGAAAGGACCCGCGATAGCCGCCCGCGATGGCCTGAAGCTTCAGCTTCGACTGAGAAGCATCCAGCAGGAAAAGATGGACGCCCTGGTATTGGAACGCCTCGTGGACGGCATCCACGATCTCCTGGAGGAGCGGCCCGATCTCCAGCTTCCGGCCGACCCGCTGGCCGACCCGGTTGATGAGGACGGCCTGGGCCGCTCGCCGCTGGAGGGCCTCCTCGGCCAGCTTCCGATCCGTAATGTCGCGGTAGATGGCGAAATAGCCCAGCTGCCGGCCCTCGAACCGGATGGCTGCTCCGATGGCGGAGACATGGAGAGGCGTGCCGTCCTTCTTCGTCCGTATTGATTCGAACGCCATATTTTGAGTCTGAGTAATGTCCCTGGTGCGGCTTTCAGCCTCCGCCCGGTAAGCCCCGCTGGCCACGATCTCGTCGACGTTCCGGCCGACGGCCTCTTCGAGCGTAAACCCGAACAGCCTGGAAAACTCCCGGTTGGCCCGGACGATGCGATGCTCCGAGTCGACCAGGATAATGGCTTCCGGGGCGTTCTCGAAAAGGAGGTCCATGTAGAGCTTTTCCCTGCGGAGGGCCTCCTCGGCCCGCTTCCGGTCCGTGATGTCGCGATAGATGGCGAAATAGCCCTGGAACCGCCCATCGAACTGGATTGGCGCGCCTATGCCGGAGACATGGAGAAGCGTGCCGTCATTTCTCATCCGTACCGATTCGAATGCGATGCTCAGACCCTTGTCGAGATCCCTGGTATAGGATTCCGCTTCCTGGCGATACGACCCGCTGGCCACGATCTCGTCGATGTTCCGGCCGACAACCTCTTCGGGATCAAACCCGAACAGCCGGGAGAACTCCCGGTTGGCCCGGACGATGTGATGGTCCGCGCCCACTAGGATGATGGCCTCCGGGGCGTTCTCGAACAAAAGGTCCAGGTAGAGCTTTTCCTTCCGGAGAGCTTCCTCGGCCCGCCGGCGCTCGGCGGCCTCTTCCTGGAGCCTGACCGTCGTCGCCTTAAGCTCGGACGTGCGCTCTTCGACCCTGGCCTCGAGCTGCCTCTTCGATTCGATAAGATGACGGGTCCGGTAGCGCGCGGCGGCTGCCAAGGCGCCCAGGACGGCCAGCAGGGCGATGCCCTGGAACCAGAGACGTTTCCAGAAGGGGGGCGATACCCAAACAGCCAATGACGCCCCTTGCTCGTTCCAGACGCCGTCGTTGTTGGAGCCTTTGACCCGAAAAACATAGCGTCCGGGCGGCAGGTTCGTGTAGGTCGCGATGCGGCGGGTCCCGATCTGGTTCCAATTCTTCTCGAGTTTTTCCAGCTTGTAGGCGTATTCGTTCTTTTCGGGCGCCGCGTAGTGAAGGGCCGCGAATTCGAAGGTGACGACGCGGTCCTTGTAGGAGAGGCGGACGGTGTCCGCCTCGACGACGCTCCGGTCCAAGATGGTCCGTCCCTTCGGGTCCGGCCCGATCAGGACGGGCTTGTTGAAAACCTGGAGCCCGCTGATGACGATGGGCGGGACGGTGGGGTTGGTCTTGATCGCGTCCGGGAAAAAAGCGTTGACGCCGTTGACTCCGCCGAAGAACAGCTCGCCGCTTCGGCCCTTGAGACAGGCGTTGGCGTTGAACTCAAGACTCTGGAGGCCGTCGCTGATGCCGAACGTCTTGACGGCGCCGGTCCCGGGAGTGAACCGGGACAATCCCCGGTTATGGGTCAGCCATAGATTCCCGGCGTCGTCGACGAGGATGGCATAGATGACGTCGTTGGGAAGCCCGTCCTTGATGCCGTAGGTCTTGAAGGTCTTCCGGTCGGGACCCATCCGGCACAGGCCGCCGCCCCGAGTCCCGACCCAGAGGACGCCGGAAGCGTCCTCCTGGATCGACAAGATGTAGTTTTCGCTCAGGCTGGCCGGGTTGTCCGGCTCGTGGCGGAAATGCTCGAACCGGTTCGAGGCCGGATCGAACCGGTTCAGCCCGCCCCCCCAGGTCCCGACCCAGAGAACGCCGGCATGGTCCTCCAGCAACGTATAGGCGCGATTGTCGCTCAAGCTGCCCGGATCGGCCGGATCGTTCCGAAAGTGTTCGAACCTGTTCGAGGCCCGGTCAAACCTATCCAGCCCGCCGAAGGCCGCGATCCAAAGGTTGCCCCGGCTGTCCTCGAGAATGGTCCGGAGAGTATCGTTCGAGAGGCTTCCGGGATCGTTGGGATTATTGCGGAAGTGAGTGAACCGCCGCCGGACCGGATCGTACCGGTTCAGCCCTCCCCCGTTCGTGCCCGCCCAAAGGACGCCGGCGCGGTCCCGGAAGATGGTCCGCACGGCGCCTTCGCTCAGGCCGTCCGGATTTCTCGGGTCGTAAGAAAACTGGGTCCGGCGGCCGGTCCGGCGGTCCAGGCTGACAAGGCCGGCGTCCGTGCCCATCCAGATGAGACCGGACTCGTCCTCCGTTATGGACCAAATGTTGTTGAAGTTCCGGCTGTTGGGGTCGTTCGACCGGTCCCTGATGACGGCGAAGGCCGCGGCCCCGGGGTCGAAATAGTTCAACCCGCCGCCCTCGGTTCCCACCCAGATCCCGCCCGCCCGGTCCTCGAAGATGGAACGGATGAGATTGCTGCTCAGACTGGCCTGGTTCGAGGGGTCATTCCGGTGATGGACGAACGCCATGGTCTTGGGATCAAGCCGGTCCAAGCCGTTATCGGTCCCGATCCAGAGACGGCCGGCGCGGTCCCTGAGCAGACTCGTGACGGTGTTGTGGGCGAGGCCGTCCGGATTGTCGGGATCGCTGTTGTAATTCACGATTCGCCCGTTCTCGCGATCCATCCAGACAAGGCCATGGTTCGTCCCGATCCAGAGGCCCGATTCGCCCTGGCTGAGCACGGCGTTCACCGTCATCCGGCCGAACAGGCGGACGAAACGCCCGCCCCGCGGATCGAGTCTGTTCAGCCCCCCGTCGTTGGTCCCGATCCACAGGGCGCCTGCGGAGTCCTGGTGGAGACAGGTCACGAAGTCGCTGCCGAGGCTCGATTTATCCTTGGGATTGCTCTTGTAGTGGATGAACGTCCCCGTGGCCGGGAGGAACAGGTCGAGTCCGTTGGGGGTTCCTACCCACAAACGCCCCTGTCTGTCCACGAGGAGCGCGTTGACCCGGTCCGCCGCCAAGCTTTCCGGAGACCGAGGGTCGTGCCGATAGGACGCGAACCGCTCCGTGGCGGGGTCGTATTTGTTGAGCCCGCCGCCGTCCGTCCCGATCCACAGGCTGCCGTCGCGGTCTTCGACCATCGACACGAGGTATGGATTGCTGACGCCAAAAGGATCGTCGGACGAGGGCTTGAAGATTCTGAAATTGAACCCGTCGAACCGGTTCAACCCATCCTGG
Source organism: Candidatus Aminicenantota bacterium (assembly GCA_022867325.1). Classification (GTDB taxonomy): domain Bacteria; phylum Acidobacteriota; class Aminicenantia; order Aminicenantales; family JAFGBC01; genus JAFGBC01. The sequence goes on from JALHUR010000180.1 coordinate 7,189, forward strand.
GTCCCGAACCAGATGAATCCCCTGCGATCCTGGAGGATGGTGTAGATGTTGTTCTGGGAAATGCCGTTATCGACCCCGTAACGGCGGAACCTCGGCTCGACCTCTTGGGACAGAAGCCGCGGCGCCGCGGCCGCCAGGAGCAAACCATAGGCGGCAACCTTGACGATTCGGGGAAAAATCCTCCGTTCCCTTCTCAATGTCATGGCATTTCGGATAAAGCGGAATCGCCTCTCTGCTTGCGGGAAAGCGTCCCGCCGCCGACCAAGTATGGCACGGGGGGGCCGCGCCATCAATAACCCCTATAGATGAAAAGGGAGGTGATATATCCCCCCCGATTTTCACTCCAAGGGGTGACCCTCCGGGGAGACCCCCTTCCCGCCGGGAACTCCCCCGGCGGCGGAGTTTGACAATCGCCGCCGCTTCTCCTAAAATTTCTTCACGCCCGGGTCCCCGGGAATCCCGGTCAAGGAGGCGCAGACATGGCGCGCATACGGCTGAAGGTCTGGTTGACGATCCTGGCTGTTTCCGGGTCGGCCGCGGCCGGGCCGGCCTTTTCCTGCACGGTCATCGCCGTCGGGAAGAAGGCCTCGGCCGACGGCTCGGTCATCGTCTCCCATACCGATACCTGCAACAACAGCCGGATCTTCGTCGTCCCGGCCCGGTCCTTCCGCAAGGGCGAACTCGCCCCCGTCTATTACGGCATCCAGGATCCGAAGCTTCCGCTCCTCCAGTTCGGAGAGGTCATCGGCCATATTCCCCAAGTCGAGCGAACCTACGCCTACTTCCATTCCGGCTATCCCCACCTGAACGAGTATCAGCTGGCCATCGGCGAAAGCACGCTCAGCCAGCGCGAGGAGCTTCAGGTCGAGCGCAGCTTGGGCGTCAATCAGATCATGACCGTCGAGCAGGCCATGGCCTTCGCCCTGCAGCGCTGCAAAACCGCCCGGGAAGCCGTCAAGCTCATCGGTTCCCTGATGGAGACTTATGGATTCCTTCCCTCAACCGGGCCGGAATCCGAGGGGCTGGCCATCGCCGACACCCGGGAAGTCTGGATCATGGAGATCTTCAGCGTCGGTCCGCTCTGGGAACCCGGGAAGGGCGAGCCGGGCGCCATCTGGGCGGCCCAGCGCCTCCCCGACGACCGGGTCACGGTCATCCCCAACTGGAGCATCATCAAGACGATCGACCCGGCCCGTTCCGACGAATTCATGGTTTCCCCCAACTACCTCCAGGCCGCGGTCGACCGCGGCTGGTACGACCCCAAGAGCGGGAAGCCTTTCATCTGGCAGGAGATCTACGCCCCGCTGCCCCGGGAGTGGTCGACGGGCCGCTTCTGGCTCTTCTACAGCCGCTTTGCCCCGACCCTGGCCAAGTGGCCGGAGCGAAAGCTCATGACCTTCTTCCAGGGACAGGACGCCTATCATCAGTTCGTCGAGCCGCTCTCGCTCTACCCGTTCTCGGCCAAGCCCGAGCGGAAGGTCTCAATCCAGGACATCATGGCTTTCCAGCGGTCCGTGTTCGAAGGCACGATCTACGATATGACGGCCGACAAGAGCTGGTGCGTGCCCGGCCCCGAGGGGCGCTGGGTACCCAGCCCTCTGACGACGCCGTTCCCGACCCGCGACATGCGGGAACTCCTCAAATTGACCTACCGCCGGATGATCCCGCGCGGAAATTACGGGATGATCGCCCAGCTCAGGGATTGGCTTCCCGATCCGGTCGGCGGGATCTACTGGGTCTATCTCGACAACGTCTATGTCAGCCCCTATGTCCCGATTTACGCCGGCGTCCGGGAGATCTCGCCGCTCTACAACACCTACGACCCGGACTCGTTCAGCGAGGGATCGGCCCGCTGGGTCTACGACTTCGTCGAGAACCTTCTCTACCTCAAGTGGCAGGAGGCCGTCCGGGACGTCCGGGCCGTCCGCGATCCCTACGAGACGGCTTACTTTGAAAAGCAGGCCGCCGTCGAAGCCGAGGCCGTCGCCCTCCACCGCAAGGACCCGGCCAAGGCCGCCGCCTTCCTGACCGAGCAAGCCCGCCGCCACATGGAGACCCTGGTCAAGATGTACGCGGACCTCCGCGTCAGGCTCATCACCAAGTACACGAACAACAAGCAGGGGCTCTGATTTCAGAACGAAAACGACAGCCCGAGGCCGGCCAGCCAGAGGTCGGTCCGCGATTTATAAACATCGTAGGTCACGACGCCGTTTTCGCGATGGACCGAGCCTTTCTTCAGATATTCGGCCTTTCCGCCCTTGAGCCAGCGAACGCCCAAGTCCAAATCGATCGAGACGAATCGGTCGGTCCGATCCCGCCGCCGGATCTGGAGCAGAGTCAGCTTCGTCCCGCCTCCCAGCCCGGCGCTGAAGGCCGTGTCGTTGAAATTGTTGGAGCTGAGCGCATCGCCCCATTCGTCATGGCCACGGATCGAGGTGTCCGTGGTCAGATAGTGAAAGCCCGCCAGGCCCTCGAGATAGGGGCGGAGGAAACCCGTCCGGGGTTGAACCCGGATAAAGATATGACCGAGCAGGAGCGAGTTCGTCGTCGTGACCTTGACGATGAGATCGGGGATGGTCGAAGAAAGCGGCTCGTCCCGCGATTCGCTCCCGTAGATCAGGAAGCCGAACGAAAGGCCCGCGGAGACGATCGTGCGCGGGATATGATAGGCAAAGCTGAAGTCGGCGCCGAGCCCGGTCCTGTCCAAATTGCGCCGGAATTCGCCCGAAGGGAACCCGAGAAGGAAACGGAATCCCGTTTCGAACCTTTCCTCGGCGCAAACGGGACCCGAGAAGCCGAGGCCGAGGACCGCCAAGGCCGCTAACGCCGCGCATTTCATCCTCATCATGTCCTCCTGACAGTCGGATTGAACATCCCAATAACCTTCGCCGCTGAACAAGTGCAATATCCATGCCAGCTTCGGCCAGGGAGAAACATTCAACGTCCTGTCCTCGGGAGAGGACAGCGCGGAGACTCGATTAAAACTTGACCTTGACCAGGAAGGTGGCCGCGTCGCTGAGGGCCGGCGTTCCGTTATCCGTGGCCAGGACCGTGACGCGATAGGGCAAGTGACGACTGTCGTTCGGGTCCGGATGGAGTTGAAGGACACGGCTGCCGTCCGGCTTGGCCAGGATTTTCGCGAATCGGAAGGGCGGATCCAATGTCAGCCCCACCGCCTGCCCGTCCGGGTCGCTTGTGATGAGCGGGATCTCGACAATTTCATTGGGCACGAGTTCGACGTCGTCTATCCGAATCAGGGCGGGTTGTTTGTTGGAGGGCGTCGATTTCCAAATCCAGACCCGGCCGAAGTAATTGATTCTTTTGTCGGCGGCGAAGTCGTCTCCGATCCGGAGGTCGGCCCCGTAGTTTTGCCGCCCGCCGAAAAAAGCGTCTGGAAGACAGAACGTTTTCCGTCTCCATTTCTTGGTGTCCGTCAATGGAACCGTTTCGGTCCTCGTATAGGGATTCGGGACCCCGTCGTATTCGAGATGCCATCCGTCGGTCCCACTGTCGTAATACTCAATCGTGACCCAAACCTCGCTCGGGGCGGCGTAGATGAATTCGTTGCCGACATCGAGGTAGATGAACCCGGACAGCTTGCCCCCGTGTTCGGGATAAGCGCCCTCCCTGTTGCCGAGGTTTCGGACCCTCCAGGCCCCGTCCTGGGCGCGGAGGGCGGGCCGGAGACCCCGGACATAAGGAAAGCGTCCGAGGTCCGTCCAGACGAAGGAGGTTTTGGAAAAGTCGGCCTCCTTCCAGCGGCGGATGCCTTCGGCCGTTATGTCCAGGAATTGGCGGCCGTACTCGGTGCTGGGAGCGACCTCGGTCGCTTCGTGCCACTCGTTCCAGGTCTCGATGGTCGCGATCCGGACGCCCGAAGTGGCGATTTCATCCCAGGCGGCTTTATAAACATCGCCCTGCTCCCGGTCGCGGACGCTTTTGAGAGGACGGCCATAGACGGCCCGATCGTCGTATCCGGGTCCCAGGCTCCCGATCCGCCCCATGGTCCGGGGACCGTTGAGGGCGACCCCCCAGACGAAGGCGCCGCTCGCCCGAACTTTCTCCCAGCTCGCCTCCAAGACGAAATAGGGGGACGCCCCGAACGCTCCCTGAAAACGCTTGGAGATGATGTCGAACGTCCGCTGGTTATAGTCCCTGACAAGATCGGCCCAGTAGATAAAAGTCAGAGGCTTACCGTCGACGACTGCCCACAGGCTCGCGGGCACGATGCTCCAGAAGTCCGAGATCATCTTGGTGAGGATGGATCGTCCGCGGGAAGTTCTGAGGTCCGGTTTCCCCCCATATTGAATCCGGAGAGAGGCCGTATCCAGAAACAGGCCGAAGCGGGGCGGCTGGACGCCCTCCGCGGCAAGCTGAAGGGCGGCCGCGACGAGGTTTCGGAGACCCGGCTTGCTCCAGACGACGTTGTGGTGGTCTCCCCAATAGACCGGCAG
>JALHUR010000181.1 GCA_022867325.1 Candidatus Aminicenantota bacterium
CGGCCCGCTGGAGCGCCTGGCGCGCCTCCTCGAAATATTTCTTTTCGTAGAAATCGCGGCCTTTGAGAAAGTCGTTATAGGCTTCCATCGAGGTCGTGGTGAATTCCGCGATCGGCGGCGCGGCCTCGCCGCCGGGGAGGGCCCAGCCGAGCTTCAGGTGGACGCGGCCGGTCAGGTCGTCGATCTGCGAAAGGAGGATGCTCTCCTCGCCCTGGCCTTGAGCCGAGGCGCTGGCCAGGGAGCCTTTGGTCCCGGCGTCGAGGGCCTTGAGGTTGGTGACGAAGACGTTGCCGGCCCTGGCGACCTCGCCGGTGATCAGAACGGCGATCCCTTCACGGCGGCAGATCTCGAAACCTGTTTCCTTATCGATGGGCGCGTCCGGGTCCTTGCCCATCTGCTTGAGCAGGTCCTGGAGGCGCTCCCAGGAGGCCACATAAGGGATACCCATCGACTCGAACTTCGTGATCATCAGGTTGGGAACGGCTTTGACCAGGTCATCGTAACGGGAGTCCCCGGTCAGGTTCTGGAACGAAATCACGGCAATGGAGTTCTCGACCTTGGGGCCAGGCGCGGCTGTTTTCGAGGAAGTCCAGGGATGCCAGAGGACAACCGCGGCGATGACGAGGGCCGCGACGGCGGCCGCAGGAACAAGGAGTTTTTTCGGGGTGAACTCGACGGTGATTTTCCTTGATGTCGGCGGCTTGCGCGCGGAGACGACTCGCTCGGTCGTCGGCAGGCCCAGCTCGACCCTCTCCAAGTCGGCACGCAACTCCGCGGCGCTCTGGTAGCGCTTCGCCTTGTCTTTTTCCAAACATTTGAGAACCAGACGGGCGAGGTCCTGGGGAATCTGGGCGTTGATCTGCCTCGGGTCTCTCGGGATCTCGCTTTTATGCTTGACGCCGATCGTGAAAGGCGTATCTCCTTCGAACGGGACACGGCCTGTCAGCATCTCGTAGATGATGATCCCCAGCGAATAGATATCCGAGCGCTGGTCGATCTCCTTGCCTTCCACCTGTTCCGGCGACATGTACTCCGGGGTGCCGATCATCACACCCGCGCCCGTGATCCCCTTGCCCCGCATCGACCGGGCGATACCGAAGTCCATGATCCGGGCGTTCCCGTCCTCGTCCACCATGATGTTCTGGGGCTTGAGGTCCCGGTGGACAACGCCCAGATGATGGGCCTCCATCAATCCCTCACAGACTTGCATCGCGATCGAAACAGCCCGGCCGGCCCCGAGCTGGCCGGACTTCCGGATGAACCTCTTCAGGTCCTCGCCTGGGATGAATTCCATAGTAATGAAGGTCGTGCCCTCGACCTTCCCCAGGTCGAACATCCGGCAGACGTTCCGGTGGCTGATCTTGCGGGCGAGTTTTAGCTCGTTCGAGAAGCGTTCGATTGTCTCCCTGTCCAGGGCGATCTCGGGCCGCAGCAGCTTGAGAGCGATCTTCTCCTTGATGTGGGTGTCGAAGACCTTATAGACCCTGCCCATACCGCCGTGGCCCAGCTCCTCGATGACCTGGTAGCGGCCGGCGAAGGTGGAGCCGGTCGTCAGCTCGTGAATAGGCGTTTGAAGAGTTTCGGCAACCTCTGGATGGATCTCCCTGGACGAGGGAGCAAGCCGCGTCCCACAATCAGCACAGAACTGCTTGATCTCGGGATTCTCAGAATGACATTGGGGGCACTTGGTGGCCAAAGCTTCTTTCCTGCAAAAAGCCTCGAGTTATCGAATCAGGTATGCCATCTGCCCGTTTCGGCAGAATCATAGCCCCGATCAAACTCGCTTGTCAATTTATCTCCATTGTGGCTAATTATGGGCGCTAGATATCGGGAAATTGATAACCTGACGCCAATTTTAGAAGCTGAAGCGCAACCCCAGCCGGGCCGTGACCGGCGGGAAGAAAAGGCCCTTCATCCGAAAAAGGTTATTGGGGACATAATCCACGCTTTCATCAAGCTCCCAGTCCTTCGAAAGGATCTGATCCTCGGTAACCGTAAGGTCAAAGAGGTTGCGAAAGGGGAAATAAGCCGTCGTCGTCGAGGTGTCGAAGACATTGTCGACGTTGACATTGAAACTGAGGGAAGTCTTCCCCATCCTCAGGCTGTATTCCGCATAGAAATTGGCAATCCAAAGGAACGGCGTGCGGCCCAGGTTCCCCCTGTTATATGGCATATAATTGTCGAGGTAGATGGTCCAGTATTCCGTCATCGGCCTCCCGCTCATCGCCGCGACCACGGCGCCGACGGTCAGGCGAAAGGGGAACGTATAGGCACCGTAGAGCTTGAAGACGTGCGGCCGGTCCGTGGCCAGCACGCCATCGATCGGGTTGAGATTTTTGTCATAAGCATAATACCAGGTGTCAAAGTTCCTCTCCGCGTTCGGGCTGTTCCTCCCCTCGCCTGCAGCGTTATACTCATCAGAGCTGGCGAGGCCGGAATAATTGCCCGTGAGCCGGCTCCAGGTGTAGGAGAAGCCGCCCAGCCATCGATCGGACAATCTTTTGTCCAGGCTGAAATTGAGGCCCCAGTATTCGCGCTTGGCCTTGGGGCAGGTCGGATACCGAGCGTCAAATTTTCCGCCGTCCGCCGTCGACCGGGAATATCCATAGCCCGGGTTCGCCAGATAAAAAGTGACATCCCCTCCGCTGATGACTCCCACATCCTCGATAGTATAAAGAAGGTGCTTCTGGACCAGGCGCACAGTGGCGGAGAGATTTTCCACGAGCTTCTTCTCGACGCCGAAGGAGATCTCCCGCTGGCTCATCGGCTTTATGCTCGGGTCGGCAATATCAGAGGCGGGCGCGAAATCGACGGTCCTCATCAGGGTGCCGGGATAGTACCCGTTTTTCCCGATCTTATCCCATTCGTAGGTATCCAGCGTGTAAGCGGCGCCCACACTCTTTCTCCCCCCGAAAACCATCGCCGCATAATAGAGCTTCATGACATCGTAATAGAGGCCGTAGCTTCCGAAAACCTTGAGGTTCGCGTCCCCGAAGATGTCGTAGACAAAGCCCAGACGGGGCGCCAGTTTGTCCCCGAAGCTGAAGTCGATCGGCTTTACTCCCTTCAAGGCCGGATCGTTGCTGTAGCTCGGGATATATTCTCTCTCTGTCCGGAGGCCGAGGTTCAGGGTGAGCCGGCCCTCGATCGTCCAACTGTCCTGGAGGTAGAGCGTCCAGCGGTCGGAATGGACATTATAGAAGAAGCCGTTAGGGCCCGTGGTTTCGTTCCCAATAACGGTATAATAGCCATAAGTTCCCCGGCCGTAGTTTTGTCCCAGATAGATGAAGGGCCGGTTCCAGTTAAGCCCGACGCTCGGATAGTCCGGATACTTAAAGCCGACCTTCCAATCTTCGGCTGTCCGCACCCATTGCGCTCCGAATTTCCAGGCATGCTCTCCGGCGAAGTTCAGATAATACGTGAGGTCGCCGCCGGCATAGGACTTCTGAGCCACCCTTTTTTCCGTGACGTTGAGCGCGTAGCCGGGCATGTTCGCCCAGCCCCTCGGCCTGATGTATTGCGTGGGGATGTTCGGAAAAACGGAGTTGCCCATCCCGCCGTGAGTGTATCGCGGCTCCGTGGGCTGAACAAGCTGGTCGGTCGTGTTGTTGTAAAAGGACCCTCCCCTGAGGCTGAAAAGGAGGTTGTTTCCGAAGGTGAAGTCGGCGTAGGCCGCCGCCGTCCAGTAGGGATAACGATAGCCGTAATCACTCCAGCGGTCCGTGGGGCTTCCGGTGCCGTCGCGCGGCGGGAGGTCCCCCTTATAATTATTAAAATTGCTCACGAAGCTCGCGCCGAGGCGCACGAATTGAAATGGCTGGGAGGTCAGTTTCGCCTGGAAGTTCCAGAAGTAGTCCCGCCGGGTGTAGTCGCCTTCGATGAGCGAGGGCTCGAACTTAACATGCCGGGTGGTGGTGTTATAAACCGGAAGGAAAGAGCCGAAAAGCCACAGCCGGTCTTTAAAGATGTATCCGCCGAAGTTGAACCCGGCCTCGACGCGGTCCACCTTGTCTTTTCCATAGAGGTCCTGGTAGTTTATGTACTCGGCGACGTTGATATCGTAGGGATTCAGGCGAAGGGTGTCCCTTTCTTTCCCGTTCAGCCGTGAGCCGCTGTAGTAGCCGAGGACATCGCCGTGGAACGAATTCCCGCCCTGCCGCGTGATGACATGGATGACCCCGCCGAGCGAGCCGCCGTATTCGGCCTGGTAGCCGCTGGCCTTGACTTGGACTTCATCGACGAACTCGAAGGCGACGCCCTGACCGCGCGTTCCTATATAAAGGTTGGTAATGTCCGTGCCGTCGACATAGAACATGTTCTCGGCGCCCGAGGCGCCGTCGACCGAGATGCCGGAGAGCATGGGCTCGTTCTGGACGCCGGGAACAGCGCCGAGCAGGGTGTCGAAGTCCCTTCCCCGGGGAAGGAGTCCGAACACCTCCTTGGTCATCGTTATCCCCTTGACCGTGCTCTTTACGTCGATGAGCGGCGACCGGCCGATGACCGTCACCTCTTCCTCGATCGCGCCGAGCGGCAAGGCGACATTCAGCTTGACGCTCTGTTCGACCTCGACAATGATGCCGTCGCGCGTAACGGTCTTGAACCCCTGGAGAACAAAGGTGACTTTGTAGAGGCCCGGCGTCAGGGCGAAAACGCGATAAACGCCTTTCTCATCCGATATGGCCGTCGCCTTGCCGATAAGTTTAGGGCTGGTGGCTTCGACCGTGACCCCGGGAAGCGCCGTACCCTGCTCGTCGACCACGGAGCCGAAGATCTTGCCTGTGGGAGCTTGGGAATAGATGAAGCCTGCGGAAATGAAGAGGAAGAAGAATGCGAGACAGATCTTTTTCATGTTACTCCCCCTTAAGAAAGATCTTCTGCTCAAGGACCTGGCGGACGAGAGGGGACATGTGAACCAAACCCCTGGATTCACGCGGGATACGCGCCCTTTTGGACGAAAAAGGGATTTTCCCCATTTCCCTAACCTTCGTCTGTATCTTAGGGACGCCTGGGGGGGATGTCAAGGGATTGACAGGGGCGGTATCCAAAAAATAGAATGGGATACGGAACTTTTTCGGCGCCAATCTCGTCTACCCGGGTGAAGTGAGTGCAGGACAAGACGTTGATCGAAGGTTGTTTGAAAGGCGAACAAGGAGCCTGGGAGGCGCTCGTGAACGGTTATTCCAAACGGGTCTTCAACCTGGCCTACCAGTTCTGCGGAAGCTACCAGGAGGCCGAGGATCTGACCCAGGATATCTTCCTCAAGCTTCACGGCGTCCTCCCCAAATTCGACTCCTCCAAGAGTTTCGCCGCCTGGCTGCTGACGTTGGCCAAGAACCACCTTATCGACGTCTACCGGAAGTCCAAATGGGAGAAGGCCAACCGGGACGACTTCGAGGACGTCCTCAACCGGGCCGAATCCAAGAGCAACCCCGAAAGGGATCTTGTCCGCGCGGAGCGGCAGAAAATGCTCTGGAAGGCCTTGGACGAACTTACCCCCGAAACCCGGATGGCCGTCATCCTCAGGGACATCCAGGGGAAAGCCTACGAAGAGGTGGCCGAGATCCTCGACCTTCCGCTGGGGACGGTCAAGTCCCGTATAAACCGGGGCCGTCTGCAGCTGGCGATGGCGCTGAAAGAACGGAAGGGAGAATGCCATGACCTGTGACGCCATGCGAGAGCTTTTCTCAGACTGCCTGGACGGCGGGCTGTCCGCGGCCGACCGGACCCGGGTCGAAAACCACTGCGCCGGCTGCCCGGAATGCGGGACACTGCTGGCCTTGATGGGCGAGAGCCGGGCCGCTTTGGCCTCCTTCCCGGAAGTCGGGATCGACCCGAGCCTCCTGGCCGAGCTCTACGCCGTTCCCGAGGCGAAAAAGCCGTTCTTCGTCCGGATGAACCGATTCTTCATTCCCAAGCTGCAGCCGGCCCTGGCCGTCCTGTCAGCCGTCCTGATCATGGTCTCGATGTACGCCTTCCATCCGGACCGGAAGCTGATCGACCGCTCCATCAACCGCCGGATCCACCTCGCCTACAGCCAAGTCGAGAGGTTTTACGCCCGCGCCGAAGGCTTCACCGGCAGGGTGGGCGGAATGACAAGCAGCGTCCTCGACTCCGTCAAGGGCTCCAAGCTCCTGGGCGGCAACGAGGAGCGCAAACAATAAACGGAGGTACCGACAATGGAACAAAAAGTCATCGTCAAGAACCCGCCGAAATCTCCGGCGGCCGCCGGGATCCTGTCCGCCATCTTCCCAGGGACGGGATTCCTCTATCTGGGCCAATACTTGAAGGGGATCGTCTACATCCTGATCTTCGCCGGCCTGGTCAGCATGCAGGACAGCGGACGGATGCAGCCTTTCCTCGGCCTTTGCCTGGCCGGCTTCTACATCTTCCAGCTCATCGATGCCATCCAGGTCGCCAAGGCCGTCAACCGCAAGGCCCTGGCTGCCCCTGGAGTTGAAGAAGAGGCCCCGGCCGAGGAACTGGGCCGCGAGTTTAAGACCGGATCCGTCTTCTGGGGCCTGTTCCTGCTGGGCTTGGGCGCCCTGTTCCTGCTGGGCAACTTCGACGTCATCGATTACGGCTCGATCTGGAAGTATTGGCCGGTCCTGATCATTGTCATCGGCCTTAAGCTCGTCTTCGAACACGTCTCGGCCAAGAAAACTAATTAGGAAACAAGGAGGCAGCCATGTCCGCACACAGACGACGCGACCCTCTCGCCTGGGGGATCATTTTGATCGTCATCGGCCTGATCTTTTTCCTGGACAACCTCGACATCGACGTCTGGGACAGCGTGGGCCGGCTCTGGCCCCTCATCCTTATCGCATGGGGCGGCTGGAAGCTCTATTTCGGCCTCAAGGAGCGCTCCGCGAGTTCAACGGAGGGCGGGACCGAAAAGGACTGAGTCATGAGAGCCAGAGAAGTCATCCTTCTCCTCTTCATCATCGCGGCCGGCGTCACGGTCCACGAGATTCAGCACGGGAACCTCCCGATCTTCTGGGATTTTGAAGAGGGGATCCTCTGGAACGCCGAGGAATTCAGCTTTGAGGAAACCCTGACCGTCGAACCGCCCTTCCCTACCGACCTGGCGGTTCAAAACGCCCACGGCCGGGTCGATGTTCAGGGCGCGGAGACCGACCGGATCACGATCACCTTGACCAAGCGGATCTATCGCAAGAACGAAGCGGACGCCCGGGCCGTCTCCGACCGCCTCCGGGCCGTCCTGCGCAAAGACCCCGGCCGCGTATTCCTGTCCACGACCCGGGACGAAATAAAGAAGCGCAGGAATTTCGAAACGGACTTCCAGATCGTCTGCCCGGCCCGGATGGCTGTGACCGTCGACAACTCCTACGGAGACGTCATGGCCGTCGGTCTCGGCGCCCTGTCCGTCGACAACCCGCACGGGACCGTCAGCGCCTCGGATGTCTCAGGGCCGGTTTCGGTCATCAACGGTTATCAAGATGTCGAACTGCTGCGCTGCGGCGCCGACGTTTCCATCGACTCCCGGCATTCCAAGATCACCGTCCGCGAGGTCCAGGGCAAGCTTCATCTCATCCAGCGCTACGGATCTATCCAGTTCGAGAAGATCACGGGGGAGGTTGAAATCGACGCCCCCCACACCGACATCACGGGCTTGGACTCTCCCTCGGCCCTGAAAATCGCCAATTCCTACGAGCCGATCCGTCTCACTAACTCCGGGCCGGTCCGGATCGAGGCGGACCATTCCGACTTCGAAGCCGAGAACATCAGGGGGAACTGCGAAGTCCGCGATTCCTATGGACGCATCCGGCTGACCGACGTCGAGGGGAGCCTCTTGATCGACGGACGCAGCCTGTCCGTAACCGGCCAGAAGCTCCGGGGGGCTGACATCCAAATCACATCGTCCTACGAGAGCGTCGATCTCAAGGAATTCAGCGGCCGGACGACCATCCGCCTCTCCCACGCCGACTTGGCCTTGACGCCCACCCTCCTGTCGGGTCCGATCGACGTTCAGGCCGAGTACACGGGAATCCACTTTTACTGGCCCAAGGGCGAGCGCTATCCGCTCGAGGCGCGTTCCCGGGGCGGCCGCGTCAACTGGAACCTCGACGCCCCTTCCCAAACCGAAGGCAACGGGACTTTCATCTTGAGGGCGTTCGCGGACGCCGTCGGCAAGCCCGAGGTCAAGCTGGCCACGACCTACGAGGACATCGTTATCGAAGAATAAGAAGGCTTAGGTGCGCTTGCATCTGAGCTGTGATAGCTGCTCTCTGAATTCAAGGTTTATCGGATTACTGCCTCCACACTTCACTTGGACTTGGCGTTGGTTGCGCGCCTAACGTTGAGGCTGAGGCGCGCCGACAGGCGGCGCGGGCGTACTCGATGGGGTTACCGCAGTCCTATCGTTGATTCAGCAATTCCTCAACTGTCACTGCGATGTCATTGGCAATCTTGCGTAGAAGAATCGGCGAAATATCGCGTCCAGAATGTATGGGCACCGTCGTGCCACGCCCGTCTGCATGACGGAACTGCTTGTGCGATCCGCGTTGCCTCGTTTCAACAAATCCGCGTGCCGTAAGCATTGCAATTACCTCGCGCGGTTTAAGTACGGGAAGCCGACCCATGATGGTGCTATCGCGTCCCAATCGAGACGATCTGCGTGCCGACAAACTCGCCTTCCGTCTGCGGCTCGCCTTCTTCCGCCAGCATCTCAAGCACTTCGCGAAGATTTGCTCCCAGTTCGTCAAGCGTTGCGCCCTGGGAATGAG
>JALHUR010000182.1 GCA_022867325.1 Candidatus Aminicenantota bacterium
CAGGAAAGCGACGCCGGCGGTGATGACGGCCGCCTTCTTGCGGGTGATCCCGATGTCCTCGAGGTTCCGGACGGAGAGCTCGACCATGGACAGAAGCGAGGCCAGGGCCGAGATGGCCAAGGCCAGAAAAAAGATGGCGCCCACGAACGAGCCGGCCGGAAGGGTCGGGAAGAATTTCGTCAAGTAAACGAAGGTCAGCCCGGTGTCCCCCGATTGGAGGGCGGCCGTGGCGGCCTCGCGCGTCGGCGACACGGCGAAGACGAGGGGCAGGATGGCCATGCCGGCCAGCAAGGAAGAGCCCGAGTCGGCGAAGGCGATCACGAAGGAATTGGCGGCGATATCCTCCGATTTCGACATGTAGACGGCGTAGGTCAACATCAAACCCCAGCCGGCGCCGACCGACCAGGCCGCCTGGGAGAAGGCGTTCAGCCAGGTCTTGGCCTTGAGGAGTCCGGCCAGGTTGGGGTTGAACAAATACTCGAGTCCCTGGACGGCGCCCGGTTTGGTCAGGGCCCAGACCATGACGACGACCAGGATGACGATTATGCTCGGGACGATGATCTTGTTGGCCCGCTCCAGCCCGTTCTTGACGCCGCGGAAGATGATAAAGCCGGCGACGGCGATGGCGATGAAGTGGAAGAGGATGACCTGGCCGGGCGAGCGGAGGAAGCTCGTCCAGAGGGCTTCGGAATCGACTCCTTTGCGGATGGCCCCCGTCAACCCCAGGACGAGGTAGCGGATCGCCCAGCCGGTGACGACGGAGTAATAGAACATGATCAGGATACTGCACAGCCCGATCCAGGCCCCCATCCAGGTTTTGTTCTTCCCGACGTAGTTCCGGAAAGCGCCGTTGGTGCCCAGGCGGGTCGTCTTGCCCATGATCATCTCGATCATGAGCAGGGGGACGGCCCAGATCAGGTTGGCGATGATGAAGGCGATCAGGAAGGCGCCGCCGTCGTTGGCGGCGACGACGCGGGGAAACCGCCAGATGTTGCCCGCGCCGAAGGCCATGCCCAGCGAGGCCAGGAGGAATCCGATGCGGCTGCTCCATTGGGTGTCTCTTTCGGCCATGAATCCACCTCCTCAGCGTCGATTTATTATGCCCCAAGCCCGCGACTGTCACAAGCGGCAAAAAAGAAGTTGCTTTCGCCGGACCTTCCGATTATAAAGGTCTCATGAATAAGCAAGAAATCAAAGCCCAACCCCAATCCCCGGCGGCGCCCGAGCTGCCCAGGGTGCTCGGGCTGTTCAGCATTATCGGGATCGTCATCGGGGCCATGATCGGGTCCGGCATTTTCATCAACCCCGCCAAGGTCGCCAAGGATGTCGGAACGCCCGAGCTGATGATGGCCGTCTGGATCGTAGGAGGGATACTGAGCTTCTTCGGCGCCCTGGCCATCTCCGAGCTGGCCGCGACCTTTTCCCAGGCCGGCGGCGTTTACGTCTATCTCCGCGAGGCCTACGGATCGCTTGTCGCCTTCCTGTTCGGATGGGCCTTGTTCCTGGTCATCGAATCAGGCACCATCGCCACCCTGGCCGTCGGCTTCTCCTCCAAGTATCTTCCCTATTTCGTGAACTTGTCCGGCCTCC
>JALHUR010000018.1 GCA_022867325.1 Candidatus Aminicenantota bacterium
AAACTTGCCCTGATCGAGGCGCCGCAGGGTCTGGAGCTTCTCGAGCAGGTCTCCGTATCGCGTCAGTTGCTCATCCAGCGAGAGGCCTTCGTGCCGGGACATGGCCCCCCCCGAGAACGTATCGATCCCCTGGACGGTGGCGATGGTGCCCGTCAAGTTCTGGGTTATCGAGGCGGCCATGGATTTGGCCAAGCCGGCCAGGTCCTCAACCGCGTCCCGGTACTCGGAGTACCCGATTAAAACGTCGCGGCGCAGGATGGCCATGAACTGGGCGGCGACCCGGTCCTTGGACACGACCTCGAAGGCCTCGGTCTTCATCCGGTAGGTCTTGAGCGGCGTCACCACGGTCAGGACGTCGCCCGGAATCAGGACGGTCCTCACGAAATAGTTGACGGCGTCGACGAGCTGCCCCGTGATGTTGGCGATTTCGAAGAACAGAAAGAAATTCCGGGCCGTGTCCGGGGCGAACGGCCTCGTTTCCTCGCGCCGGGCGATATCCGTCCCCTTGACGAGGTAGACGGCCTCGATCTTCTGGGGGCGGCCGTCCTCGAAGACTTCGAAATCGTCGAGTTTCAGGTTATCGATAAAACGTCCGCCGTTAAAGACGCGAACGGGGATCTCGATGTTGATGGCCCTTGTCTCGTGTTGAAGCTCCTGGCCGACTAAAATCGCGCCGGATGCGATGAAAAAAACCAAAAGCGTGGATTTTTTCACCGGATCACATCTTCCAGGTCCCGGCCACGATGACGTTGGTGCCGGTGATTTTGGCCGCGCCCTCGGAAGTCAGGCTCAGCACGGCCCGGGCGACATCCTCGAAGCTCCCCAGCGTCTCCGGGTCGATGTTTTTGTCCGCGGGCAGGGCGCCCCCCCGGATGAGTCCCGGCGAGACCATGTTGACCGTGATCCCGTGGCCAGCCTCGGTCTTGGCGGCCGTCCGGGTCAGGATGACCAGGCCCGTCTTGGCGGCGGCGTAGGGCGCGATGGTCGGGAATGCGCCGAGCTGCTCGGCCCGGCTGTAGCCGATATTGATGATTCTCCCCCACTTCCTGCGTCGCATCCCGGGCAGGACGGATTTCATGCAGGAAAAAGCGCCGACCAGATTGACGCGGAGGAGAGCGTCCCAGTCTCCGGCGCTGAGTTCGTACCAGGCTTTGACCAGGAAGGGTCCGACGTTGTTGACCAGGATATCGATCCGCCCGAACGCCCTCTCGACGGCCCCGACCAGGGCCGTAACCTCCGCTTCGTCGGCCAGATCGGCGCGGAAGGCGGCGCTCCCCTTGCCCGTCCCGAGGATGGCTGCGACCGTCTCATCCGCTCCGGCCGCGTCGCTCCGATAATGGACGGCCACGGCCGCGCAGGCCTCGGCCAAAGCCAGGGCGATGGCGCGGCCCATGCCCCGGGCCGAACCCGTAACAAGAGCGACCCGCGACTCCATTTCGTCCTCTCCTTCCCTCAAGACTTGCCCCTATTATACTCGAAACCGGCCTCCGCCGGCGCGGATTCCATGTTGACCCGTTCGCCGACGCCAAGCGCCGCCTTTCAATACTCATGAACCGGAAACGGGTCATGAGTACAGGCGCTCCAACGGACGTAAGTCTGTGGAGCTTCGGGGCGGGGACGAGAAGCGAGGCTCAGGGTTAACCCTT
>JALHUR010000183.1 GCA_022867325.1 Candidatus Aminicenantota bacterium
AAAGTCATGGACATCATCTCCAAGTCGACCGAGCGGCGGGACAAGCTGGAGAAGAACGCGGCCTACTGGCGCAAAGGCCTGACCGAGGCCGGCTTCGTCCTCAAGGAAGGGGACACGCCGATCGTCCCGGTCATGCTCTTCAACGCCAAGCTGGCCCAGGAAGTCTCCCGGGCCCTCTACGAGGAGGGGATCTACGCGATCGGGTTCTTCTTCCCTGTCGTGCCCCAGAGCCAGGCCCGGATCCGGACCCAGATCTCGGCCGGCCACGAGATCCACCATCTCGACAAGGCCCTGGACGCCTTCCGCAAGGTCGGCAAGAAGTTCGACATCCTGGGTAAGACGAAGCAGGACATCATCCGGATGTATGGGATGTAATCTTCGCCCTCTCCTTGACACGTCATCAACGGGCGTATATGGTTAAGGCCTTTTGAGGATAGATCCGCGATGTCCGAGTACGACTTCGCCTTCAAGCCGTTCGAGGCCATGACCCCCGAGGACTACGCCCGGGTCGGCTTCAAGTCCGGCCTCGAGATCCACCAGCAGTTGCTGACCGCCAAGAAGCTCTTCTGCCGCTGCCCGGCCGGCCGCTATTCCCCCAAGTACGACGCCGAGATCCTCCGCCACATGCGGCCGACCCTGTCCGAGCTCGGGGAATACGACGGCACGGCCCTGATGGAGTTCAAGACCAAGAAGGAGATCATCTACCGGATCAACCGGGACACGGTCTGCACCTATGAGATGGACGATACCCCCCCGTTCATGATGGACGAGGAGGCCCTCGACATCGCCCTGGGGACCGCCATGCTTTACAACTGCGTCATGGTCGACGAGCTCCACATCGCCCGCAAACAGTACCTGGACGGGTCCATCCCGACCGGCTTCCAGCGCACGACCATTGTCGGCGTCAGCGGGTACGTCCCCTATAAAAGCCGAAAGATCCGGATCGTCCAGCTCGGCCTCGAAGAGGATGCCTGCCGCGAGGTCAGCGACGTCGGCCACCGCCGGACCTACTTGACGGACCGGCTGGGGATGCCGCTGATCGAGACGGTGACCGGCCCGGACATGAAAACGCCCCAGGAGGTCGCCGAAGTCGGCCAGCTCCTGCGGCGGATCGTCCGCAGCACGGGCCGGGTCCGGACCGGGATGGGGGCCGCCCGCGAGGACGTCAACGTCAGCGTTGCGGGCGGCACCCGGGTCGAGATCAAGGGTGTCCCCCGCATCCCGCGCATCCCGCTCCTGACCCACAACGAGGCCATGCGGCAGTGGAACCTCCTTCGCCTCCGCGAGGAACTCGGCCGGCGCGGCATCACGACCGAGAGCTTCGGGGCCGAGTTCGCGGAAATCACCAAAGTCCTGCGCCGGACGGCGTATCTGCCTATCCGGTCGGCCCTCGACGCCGGGCTCAGCGTTTACGGCGTCCGCCTCTGCGGATTCTGGGGGCTCCTCCTCTGGCAGACCCAGACCAACACGGTCTTTTCCCAGGAGATCTCGGACCGGGTCCGGGTCATCGCCTGCCTGACGACCCTCCCCAACATCATCCATTCCGACAGCCCGGGCGAGACGCTGGCGAGCTCGGAGTGGCTGAGCGTCAAGAAGGCCCTCAACGCCCGGGACGAAGACACGCTCGTCCTGGTCTGGGGCCCGGCCGAGGACGTGCTGACCGGGGCCAAGGAGATCGTCATTCGGGCCAAGGAAGCGACGATCGGGGTCCCCTCCGAGACGCGGCAGGCCCTGGCCGACGGCACTAACGGGTTCGAGCGGATCCTGCCCGGGCCGGACCGGATGTATCCGGACACGGACCTTCCGCCCAAGCGGGTGAACGCCGAGAGGCTGGAGAAGATCCGGGCCGGGCTTCCGCCCCGAATCGCGGACCGGGAGATTCGCTACAAAGAGCTCGGGGTTCCCACGGACCTCCGCTCCGCGCTGGCCGTATCTCCCTGGGCGGAGCTGTTCGAGACGCTCGTCGGCAAGGAAGGGATCGCGGCCCCGCTGACGGCCGTCGTCCTCGTCCAATATCCCAAACGGCTTTGCAAGAAAGGGCTGGCCGCGGACCGGCTGAACGAGGAAGTGTTCCGCGCCGCCTTTATGGCCTTGAAAGAGAGACGCCTCTCCAAGGACGGTATCTACACGCTTTTGGAGCACGCCCTCGCCGACGGTAAGATGGTGGCCGAGCTCCTGCCGCCCGCTTTCGACAAGGCCGCTTTCGACAAGCGCCTGGCCGGAATCGGCGCCGACCTCAAAGGGCGGCGTTTCGCCGATACCGAGAGCCGCTGGCGCTTTGTCATGGGCCTGATCATGAAGGATTGGCGGGGACGGATCGAAGGCCCGACGGCCTCCGCGGCGGTCCGGCAGTGTCTGGAGAGGGTCAAAGCATGAACGACGCCAACCTCTATAAAGGATACAGGGGACGAGCCCTCGAGGTCCTCCAGCGCTTCCAAGCCCAGGTCTGGAGCGACGTCCAGATTAAAACCGACCGCGGAGAATACGTCGGCATCATCCTTCCCCGCTCCGAGACGGCCGACCCCTTGCATATCGTCCTCAAGCTTCGATCGGGCTACAACATCGGGATCCTGGCCGAGGGCATTCAGGCCGTCGAGATCCTG
>JALHUR010000184.1 GCA_022867325.1 Candidatus Aminicenantota bacterium
AAGGGAGGAGGCCGGGATCATCAACGCCCGGAAAAACATCCCCGCCGCCGACGTCCTCTGCCCAGTTTTCGAGGCGCCCGAATTCCCCACCCGCCAGGATGCCGCCATCGCCTATATCGCCGCCGAGTCGGGAAAGCCCCTTGTCCTGGCCCTGAACAAGTGGGACATCCTCCGGACCGAGGAAGATCCGTCCGCCTTCCTCCGGGAATGCCTGTTCCGGCGGCTGGCGTTCGTGAGCTATGCGCCGCTTCTGTTCGTGTCCGCCCTGTCGGGCAAGGGTATCGTCAAGATCCTGGACGAAGCCGAGAAGGTCTACTTGGGCGGGACGAAGAAGATCGGAACCGCAAAGCTCAACGAGTTTTTGGAAACGGTGCTGAAGACGCGCCCTCCCCTGGCCCGCGACAAGACAAGGCCCAAGATCAAGTACATGATCCAGCAGGGGATTCTACCGCCGACCTTCGTCCTGTTCGGCCACAGCCGGGCGCGGCTCTTCCCGGCCTACGAAAAATGGTTCGTCCAGGCCCTCCGCGAGAGGTTCGACCTGCGCGGAACGCCGATCCGGGTCTTCGTCCGCGAAAGCTGACGGGACGGTCCGGGACCGCCTCCGCTCAGCCTCCCGGGCGTTTCCACAGCAGGATCCTCCCTTCCGACGAACGGATGGAGAGGAGCCGCCCTCCCTTATTGAGCGTTCCCCTTAGCTCGCCGCCCGACGGCTGTTTCGAGAGCGTCAAGGGCAGCCTATTGTCGACATGACCGTCTTCGGTTTCGATCCGGATCTCGGCCGAGAGATCCTCGGGCAGGGCCAGGTTGATGTCGCCGTCGACGGTTTCGACCCTCCAATCCTCGATCATGGCGGCCGGCGGAAGCAGATCGGCTTCGATGTCGCCGTCGACGGTTTCGACCCGCAGGGAGGGGATCCGGCCCGAGAGCCGGATATCGCCGTCCGTCGTCCTGATATCGGCGCCGCCTTCCAGGCCACGGACCTGAATCCGGCCGTCGACCGTTTCGGCCCTGACGGCGCCCTTGATCCCTTCGATCTCAATCGAGCCGTCCACGGTGTCGATTTCGACTTTCCCGGCAACCCCGCCGCCGCGAACCGAGCCGTCGACCAGGGAGCAGAAAAGGTCGGTCCCGGCCGGGAGCTGGACTTCCGTGGAGACGCGAATCCTGTCGTGGTCTCTGAACCAAAAGAAAAAACCTCTGATTTTTGGGTACTTGATCTCGACCCGGACTTCGTTGCCCTTTTGACTGATTTCGACCCGGGTTTCCTTAAGCAGACGGTCCTCCCGCTCGGAGTTCCGGGCGTCCGCTTCCTTCCGGACCCGAATCCGGATGACGTTGCCTTCGACCGCGGAGAAGCGCAGGTCCCCATCCTCGTCCTTGAAGATCAGGCTGGCCGGTCCGGTCCCCGTCAGGGTGAAGCTCTTGTCCAGAGTTTCCGTCCGTTGGGCGAGGGCCGGGGTCGCCGGCACGGCCAGAAGTCCCATCCAGATAATCGCCGTAACAACAGGGCATTTTCTCATGGCTGCCTCCATCGTTAAAGTACGTGGAGAGGGGCGGAAAAGTTCCCCCGCGGACCCGCCTTTTCCGGACTTTGTTTTTCTTGACTTTGGCCGCGCAATCTATTATAAAATGTGTTCCCGGTGTCTCTTAGGATTAGAATCTAAGGAGGCCATGATGTTACATAAGAGAACCCAGATCTGGCTGGTCTTGATTCTGGGCGCGGCGCTCCTCGTCTCATTGACCGCCTGCCAGAAGCTCTCTTTCACCAACCTGAGGGCCAACTATCATTTCGGCAAGGCCAATAAATATTTTGGCGACAATCTTTACCGCAAGGCCATCACGGAATACGAAGAAACACTCAAGTACAACCCCAATCGTATCGAGGCCTTTCGATACCTGGGCGAGAGTTATAAGCAGCTCTACAAACCCGGCGTCGATAGCCGCGACAACAAGGAAAAAGCCGCCAAGGCCCTGGATGCCCTCCAGAAGGCCTTCCAGATCGACCCCTCCAATAAAAGCATCATCTACTCGATCGGCGACATGTACGACAAGATGAACGAGTTCAAGCAAGCGGAAAAGATGTACCTCCGCATCCTCGAGCTCGAGCCCCAGAACATGAACAACTACTACGTCGTGGCCGAGTTTTACAAGAAATACGCGGGCCAGAATGCGTCCGTCGCCTTGAAGGCCGAATCCATGTACCTCCGCCGGATCGAGGCGGACCCGGAGAATCCCCAGGGCTACGCCTATATGGCCAATTACTACGACAACCTGACACCGGTTCCGGACTTCGACAAAGCCCTCGATTTCAACCTCCACCGCCTCCAGCTCGAGCCCAAGAACCACGAGATCTACTACGCGCTCGGCGTCAACCGGTTCTCCAAAGCCTACCGGCTTCAGGTTTCGCTTTCGCCCCAGGAACGGGACGCCATCGGCAGGGAGTCCGAGAAGTATCTCCTGAAGGCGATCGAGATCGATGCCTACTACCCTTGGTCCTATGCGTATATGAAATTGCTCTACCTGAATGTTTTCGCCAAGCTCTATCCGGACAAGGAGAGCCGCTACAACGCGGAGTCCGAACGCTGGGGCGAGAAGTTCAACGACATTTTGAAGCGGGATCAGGACCGGAAGCGTCTCGAGAAGGAGCTCAAGAAGAGCACGTCCTGATCTCGGGCGCGCAGCAGCGACGCCAAGGGAATCCCTATTGGGGATTCCCTTGAACTATAAGGGCCGTGCCCTAAGTCTCCCCCCTGAAAGGGGGGGGCTTAGGGTGAGCCCCAGGCTCTACAGGGGCGGAACGGCCCAGCGGGTTGACTTTTGAAGTCGAATTGAGTATTGTATGCAATCGTTCTTTTGAACCGCTTTCCATTTTTATTAAAAGGTAAAGATCGATGAGAACGTATGCCCCCAAAAAGGATAACATCGAAAAAGCCTGGTGGCTCGTCAACGCCGAGGGAAAAATCCTGGGTCGGCTGGCGACTGAGGTGGCGATTCTCCTCCGGGGCAAGGATAAGGTCCAGTTTGCCCCCCACGTCGACACGGGCGATTTCGTGGTCATCATCAACGCCGAGAAGGTCGCCGTGACGGGCCGGAAGATGGGCCAGAAAAAGTACTTCACCCATTCTCTCTACCCGGGCGGGATCAAGGAGGAGACGCTCGAACAGCTCCTGGACAGGAAGCCCGAGGAAGTGATCCGGCGGGCCGTCTGGGGAATGATCCCCAAAACGAAACTGGGCCGGGCCGTCTTCAAGAAGCTGAAGGTCTACCGGGGCTCCCGGCATCCCCACGAAGCCCAGAATCCCACGCCCCGCGAGTTTTAGGAGGTCCCTTGAGTCTCATTCAATACTATGGAACCGGTAAACGGAAAACGTCGATCGCCCGGGTCTATCTCCGTTCGGGCAAGGGCGACTACAGCCTCGTCGTCAACAAGAGGCCCCGCCCCTTCAACGAGTACTTCCGCCTCGACAGCCAGAAATACATCATCCGCCAGCCTCTCCTGCTGACCGAGACCGAGGGCAAGTTCGACATCTTCCTGCGGGTGGAGGGCGGGGGCGCCCGGGGGCAGGCCGGGGCCATCCGGCTCGGCATCTCGCGGGCCCTCCTCGAATTCAACAAAGAGCTGAGGCCGGCCCTCAAGGCCGCCGGCTTGCTGACCCGGGACGCCCGGATCAAAGAGCGGAAGAAATACGGGCTGTTGGGCGCTCGCAAGGCGCCCCAGTACCACAAGAGATAAGGGAGGCACGTCCGTGGTGTCCGTCACGATGAAAGAGCTGTTGGAAGCGGGGGTCCACTTCGGCCATCAGACGAAGCGCTGGAACCCCAAGATGAAGGACTATATCTTCGGGCAGAGGAACGGGATCTACATCATCGACCTCCAGAAGACGATCAAGATCTTCAAGGAAGCCCTCCAATTCATCCGGTCGATGGCCGAAACCGGCAAGCCGATCCTGTTCGTCGGGACCAAGAAGCAGGCCCAGGACATCCTCCGCGAGTTCGCCCAGCGCGCGGAATCCTGCTACGTCAATCAGCGTTGGCTGGGCGGCCTCCTGACCAATTTCTCCGTCGTCCGCTCGAGCGTCGAGCGGCTCGTCGAGCTCGACGAGATGAAGGAGGACGGCCGCTGGGAACTCCTGTCCAAGAAGGAGAGATCCCGGCACGAGAAGCTCCACCGGAAGCTGTCCAAGAACCTGGGCGGGATCAAGAACCTGACCGAGCGGCCCGGCGCCCTGTTCGTGATCGACTCCTCCAAGGAGGAGATCGCCATCGCCGAGGCCCAAAAGCTGGGGATTCCGATCGTGGCCATCGTCGACACGAACGGGGACCCGGAAAACCTCGACTACCCCATTCCCGGGAACGACGACGCCGTCCGGGCCATCGAGCTCTTCGCCTCGAAGGTCGCCGAGGCCATCATCGAGGGCAAGAAGAACCGGGTCGAGAAGGAGCTCAAGAAGCCCGGGCCGGCCGCCGAGGCGGAGGACGGCCAGGACGGAACGCCGGAGGACGCGGTCTCCCCCGAGAAAGCCTGACCGCGAACAGAGGAAGGAGCCAGCCATGGAGATCAGCGCGGACCTTGTCAAAGAGCTCCGTCAGCGGACGGGCATCGGCATGATGGAATGCAAGGAAGCCCTCCGGGAAGCCGGGGGGGAGATCGAGAAGGCGATCGAAGTCCTCCGCAAAAAGGGCTACGCCCGGGCCAAGGATAAAATGAGCCGGGAAGCCTCGGAAGGGCTGGTCGGCTCCTACATCCACATGAACGGGAGAATCGGGGTTCTGATCGAGATCAATTGCGAGTCCGACTTCGTCGCCCGCAACGATGATTTCAAGGATCTCGTCAAGAACGTCGCCATGCACATCGCGGCGGCCAGCCCCAAATACATCGTGCCGGAGGACGTTCCGGCCGCGGTCCTCGAGCAGGAAAAGGAGATCATCCGTGAGCAGTTCAAGGACACCAAGAAACCGCCCGAGATCATAGAGAAGATCGTCCAGGGGAAGCTCTCGAAGTTCTACCAGGAGGTCTGTCTCCTCGACCAGGCCTACATCCGGGACGACAAGATCAGGGTCAAGGAACTCATCGCCTCGGTCATCGCCAAGCTGGGGGAGAATATCAGGGTCCGCCGCTTCGCCCGGTTCGAGATCGGCAAGTCCTAGCCGGCTATGACGCTCCCCAAGCCCGCCTATTCAAGAATCCTCCTGAAGCTTTCGGGCGAGTCCCTGCTGGGGACGAAGCCCTACGGTCTCGATTTCGAACGGGCCCGCGAGATCTCCCGGGAGATCAAGGACATCCAGGCCCTCGGCGTCCAGATCGCGATCATGATCGGGGGCGGCAACATCTTCCGCGGCATCCGGGGGACGGGGGCGGGCATGGAGAGGTCATCGGCCGACCAGATGGGGCTCCTGGCGACCGTCATGAACGGGATTGCCCTCCAGGACGCCCTGGAGCGGGAGGGGATGGTCACCCGCCACATCTCGGCCATCGAAATCCGGTCCCTGGCCGAACCGTTCATCCGGCGCCGGGTGCTCCGGCATCTCGAGAAGGGACGGATCGTCATCTTCTCGGCCGGGATCGGAAGTCCCTATTTCACGACCGATACGGCCGCCGCCCTGCGCGCCCTCGAGATCAAGGCCGAGATCATCTTCAAGGCGACTCAAGTTGACGGTGTCTACACGGCCGACCCCAAACTCGACAAGACGGCCCGCAAGTTCAGGACGATCCGTTACTTGGACGTCATCACTAAAGACCTCAAGGTCATGGATTCGACGGCCATCACGCTCTGCAAGGACAACGGGATTCCGATCCTTGTCTTCAACATCGATGTCCGGGGGAATCTCCGGAAAGCGGCCCTGGGCCAGGCCATCGGGACCCGGGTTTATTGAAGGGGACGACATATGGTCAAAGACGTTCTTAAGGATGTCGAGAAGAGGGTCAAGGTTTCGATGGAGCATTTCCGGAAGGAGCTGAGCAAGCTCCGGACGGGCCGGGCCAACCTCAGCATTTTCGAGGACATCAAGGTCGACTACTACGGGACCCCGACCCCGATTAACCAAGTCGGCACCCTGGGCATCCCGGATCCGACCCTGATCACGGTCCAGCCCTGGGATCCTTCGCTCCTCGAGGTCATCGACAAGGCCATCCGGGGGGCCGACCTGGGATTGAACCCCATCAACGACGGCAAGGTCGTCAAGGTCCCGATCCCGCCCCTCGACCAGGAGCGCCGGCAGGAGATCGCCAAGGTTATCCGCAAGATGCTCGAGGAGGAGAAGACGGCCCTCCGGCTCTTCCGGCGCGAAAGCCGCGAAGCCATCGAGAAGCTCGAGAAAGACAAGGCCATCAGCGAGGACGACAAATTCCACGGCTTCGACAAGATCCAGGAAATCATCGACGATTCGACCAAGAAGACCGAGGAGATGGCCGCCGCCAAGGAAAAAGAGATTCTCGGCCGCTGAGCCGGCGGCCCCGCTCCCTCATCACCGATCTATTCCGCCCCGATAGCCGTTCGGGACGCATTCTATTTCTTGTCGTGGTTTTTGTGGTGGAACCAGTTTTCCTTGGTCCCGAATTTCGTCCGGAGAACGACGCCCCAGCCGAGGATGTTCAGGACGAAGCTAAACAGGAATCCGAGGACCGGAATGAAGCCGGCCAGGCCGACCGCCAACAGCCCGATCGTCACGGCCCCCAGGGTCGAGGGCTTGCGGGATCCCAGCGAGCGGAGCAGGCTTTCGCCGATCAGGAAAAGCAGAACGACCCGTCCGAAGATCTTGATGATAATTCCGGCCAGGAAGAGGGAGAACAGGATGGGGATCCCGACTAGGATCAGACAGAGGAGAGCGGCCAGCAGAAACAGGGCCGTGAAGATGACGATGCCCAGCAGTCCGGTCCAGAAGATCGGCCAGAAATGGGCCCGGATTTGATGGGAGGCGTAGGCGATTTGCCGCGGGAACAGGGCGGCCACGAAGAAGGCCAGCAGGAACCAGACGAAAAGGCCGATGAGCTTGAGGATCAGAAGAAGGGGGATCAGGGAAAAGGAAAAAATCCCCTTGGCGACGTTCCCCTTGAAAAGGCGGGCGCCGATCTCCCCGAAGTCGAAGTCGACGGTGTCGCCCTGGACCGAACAGCCGGCCTCCTTGACGAGCTTTCCGCCGATCGAGACGAGATCGCCCCTGATGACGGCGGTCGGCCTGATGGTGATGGCGGAGCCGATCCCGATAACGGCCTCTCCGACCTCGCCGCTGATTTCGATCGTCCCTCCGAAAGCGACGACGCTTTCCTTGACCGTCCCCTCGACGACGATGTGGCCGCCGAAAGTCATGACATTCTCTTGGGTCTCGCCGGCCGCGACATGGAGATTCTTCTTCAGGGTCATGCTTTGATGGGCGGCCAGGGGGAGGGAGCCGGCCAGGACGGCCACCAGGAGGGCGGTCACCAGGAGGGATCTCTGTTTCATGCGTCTTCTCCGATATCGTTTCGAACGAGGAAGCTCCGCCGGAATCCGAGGACGCAGGTCGATATCAGGATGAGCATGAGCACGGCGGAAAAGGCCAGAATTCCGGCCGGGAACGAAGCCGAGATCCTGGACAACCCGTGGAGGCCCGTTTCGGCCAGCTCGGGGAGGACCTTTACGGCCAGCAGGATCAGTTTGAAGAACTTGAGAACGAGGAGGAAAACGGCCTGGAGGGAGCGGAGCGAGTCCCTCCCGAAACCCTGAAGGAGCCCCATCGCCGACTGGCCGCTGGCCAGGATCAGCGTTCCCAGGCTGATCCCCAGCGTTCCGAGTCCGATGCTCAGGATGGCCAGCCAGCTCTTGCGGGGGACTTCGGCGCGGATGATCCGCCCCATGACGGTCTCCGCGAAGTCGGCCGGGACCTCGAGATCCGGAAGGCTGGAAGCGGCTTGGTCCAGGGTCCGGCGGAGCTCGACTTCCTCCCGGCAGCGGGGACAACCGGCCAGATGGACCTCGACCTCGGCCGCATCCTCCGGTTTGAGATCCCGGTCCAGGTAGCGGTAGAGCCGGTCGAGGCCCAGGCAGCTCATGTTTCTTCCTCCAAATGCCTCCGGATCAACTCCTTGGCCTGAAAGACCTTATTCTTGACGGTGCCGACCGGAAGGCCCTTGATCTCGGCCATTTCCTCGTAGCTGAGGCCGTTGACGTGTCTCCACACGAACAACTCCCTGAGGGCCGCTGGCAACCGGGCTAAGGCCCGGTCGATCCTAGCCCGAAGCTCGCCGAGCTCGAAGGTTTTGGCGACCGACGGCTTGTCGTCGGGGATCTGGAGACAGAAGCCGTCGCCGTCTTCCTCGAGCGGCTGGTCGAGGGGCAGCGTCGGGATTTTCTTCTTCCTCCAAAAATCGATGACGAGGTTGGAGGCGATCTTGAACAGCCAGGTGCTGAGTTTGAACTGGGGCCGGTACGAGGGGAGGCAGGCATAAGCCCTCAGGAAAACGTCCTGGGTGAAATCGAGGGCCAGCTCGCGTTCTCCGACCATGCGTCCGATGTAATTCAAAAGGGGCTGCTGGTATTTGCGGATAATCATCTCGAAGGCCTTCCGGTTGCCTTTAAGCGTTGCGGCGACAAGTTCCTGATCGTCATTCATGGAGGACACTCCGGGTCCTCACTGAGGTATACGAACCGCAGGAGATTTGGTTTGTTTTCCAGGGGGAGACAGGGCTTCGTCCCTGATGATTTCGCAGTCGGCGGGGACCCGGAGCTCGAACAGGCCGGGGTCGAGCTTCCGGTCCGCCTTCAGGTCTTGGAAGACGAACTCGGAGGAGTTGCCGGCCCAGTCGCGGAAGACGATCCGGCGGATCAGCCGGCTCCCGGCGTCGACTTCGAGAAGGATCTCGGAAGAAGCCTCCTCCTCCGCCCTCGGTTTGAGCTTGAGGGTCCAAACCCCTCCCTTGCCGGCGGCGGAGGCCGGGACCAGCGTCAGGTCATAATCCTCCCTGAGGCTCTTCTGGCCGGCCAGGATCAGGAGGATTTCCGTCTCGTGGTATTCGCCGGAGAGCTTCTGGATGATAAGCTGATTGTCCTCGGGGAAATAGGAGGAGAAGGTCCCTTCCTGGTAGAGATACTCCTTCGGCTCGGGCTCCTCATACCGCCAGCGCATCCGGTCCGGCTTCTGGAAGTAGAAAAGCCCCTTTTCCCTCAGGGGGACCGCCGGCGGCTGACCGTAGTAGACCTGGCTGAATCGGGCTTGCAGGGTTTGAAGGGCGCGCAGGCGCTCCTCCAAGCGGGCGGCGATCTCGGCGGCCGTCGTCGCGGTCGTCCGCAAAGGAGAAAAGCCGATCAAAACCAGCCAGAGGATCGTTTTTTTCACAGTGAGGAATTATAGCATACTCCCGGGATTGGAAAAAATGCGTCAGCGCCGGAGCGGCGATTGCGGGAGGGCCCCCATTCTGGTATAAAGCATGGGATGAGAGCCGAGTTCCTTCTCGCCTTTGTCGTCTTCCTCCTGCTCATCCTGGCCGTCAACTTGATCTTCCGAAAGCGGGCCAGGACACAGGAGGATTTTTTCTTCGCCCCCGGCGGGCTGCGGGCTCCGCTCATCGCTCTTTCGCTTTCGGCGGCCTGGTTTGGGGCGACTTCTATTCTTGTCACTTCGGACGAAGCCTGCCGCCGGGGCGTCAGCGCCTTCTGGATCGTCGGGATGCCGGCCGTCCTGACCATCCTGGTGCTGCTGATCTTGGCCGGGAAGGCGGCCCGAATCCCGGCCCTGACACTGCCCCAGCTCGCGGAGGCCCGCTACGGCCGGGTCGTCCGGCACATCGTGTCGTTCTTGATCTACTGGTACATGATCGTATTCGCCGCCTCCCAGCTCGTCGCCCTGGGCGGATTCCTGGGGACTTTTTTGAGCATACCCTACATCCTCGGCTTGGCCGCAGCGGCGGCCGTTGTCTGCCTGTATGCGGCCGCGGGAGGGCTTTTCTCGGTGGTCGTCACCGAATGCCTTCAATTCTTCCTCCTCCTGGCGGGGATGGCCGGCCTGGCCGTCTTCCTGGCCGGCCGGACGAACTTCTCCGAGGTCTCGGCGGCGGCCGCGCAGCAGGGTGCCGCGGGTTATTTCGACTTCCTGGCGGGAGGCTGGAGGGATATTTGGACCTGCCTTTCTTTCCTGCTGGCCTGGGCGATTTCCCCGGTAGCCTGGCAGAGAATCCGCGCGGCCAGGTCCGTCCGCGCGGCCCGCTCCGGCCTGCTGGCCGTCCTCCCGATCTTCCTCCTGCTTTACGGGCTCGTCCTCATGGTCGGGATGTTCTCCCTGCCCGTTTTGAGCGCTCCGCCGGCCCAAGGGCCGGTTCTATCCGAGATCATTGCAACGAGGGCCGGGCCCGTCCTGGGCGCGCTCATCTTCATGGCCGTCCTGGCGGCCGTCGTTTCGACCCTCGACGCGGGTATCAATACCGGCGCGATGACCCTGGCCCGCGATATCGTCCCCGCCCTGCGGCCCGCGCTTAGGGGCAGCGTCGCTCTCAGCCGGCTCTCGACGGTTCTGACGATGGCCCTGGCGTTCCTGGTCGCCACAAGGTTCACCAGTATCCTGCGGACGATCGGCCTGGCCTCGGAGATCATGGCCGAGGGCCTGTTCCTGCCGGGCGCGGCCATGTTCATCCTGAAAAAGAGACTCCCGGCCGCCGGCCTCCTGAGTCTGTCGTGCGGCGGCGGATTCGCCCTGGCCAGCTTCCTCAATGAAACGGGCGTCTGGTCCCTTGGCCTTCCGTCATGGCCGTTCACGCTTCCCGTCGGCCTCGGTTTGAGCACGGCCGGCTTCGCCCTCGGTGCCGCTTATGAAAGCATCCGAACCCGTAAATCGCGTACGACAGCCCTTCCCAAGGCGAC
>JALHUR010000185.1 GCA_022867325.1 Candidatus Aminicenantota bacterium
CGCCCCCTTCGCTCCGGACACGATCCTGATCCGGGCCCTCGAGATCTTCAAGAAAAATTCCGGACTCGACCTCCATGCCCTGGGCGAAATCGAATTTTTCCTGTTGAGCCCGATCCAGGCTCCCATCTACAACCATTCGAAGACGTCGGGCTACCACGCCTCGGCTCCCTACGTCAAGAGCGGCGACATTCTCAACGAGATGGTCCGCTACATCACCCAGATCACGGGCGCCGTCAAGTACGCCCACAGCGAGAACGGTTTCGTCGAGAGCGTCCGGAGCGACGAACCCGAGATCGCCGGGAAGCGGGCCGAGCAGCTCGAGATCGAGTTCCTGCCCCGGCCGGTCGATGAGATGGCCGACAGCCTCGTCCTGGGCCGCTGGCTCATCCGGAACACCGCTTACCGTTACGGAAGCGTCGCGACCTTCACTCCCAAGATCGAGGAAGGTGTGGCTGGAAACGGGCTTCATTTCCACCTCGAGCTCCTCCGGAAGGACAAGAGCGTCATGACCGGAAAAGACGGGAGCCTGACCGAGGAGTCCCGCAAGCTCATCGGAGGGCTGTGCGAATACGCGGACAGCCTGACGGCCTTCGGGAACACGGTCTCCTCCGCCTACCTGCGGCTCGTTCCCAACCAGGAGGCGCCGACCCGGATCTGCTGGAGCAATCTCAACCGGAGCGCGATGATCAGGGTGCCGCTCGGCTGGTCCAGCCTTCAGGACCTGGCCCGGCGCGTCAACCCCGGAGAGCGGATGGAATTCAACGAGCCGAGCGGCGGCCGCCAAACTGTCGAGCTCCGCTCGCCGGACGGGAGCGCCCTCATCCACCTCCTGCTGGCCGGAATCGTCATGGCCGCCGATTGGGCCTTCCAGGACTGCCGCTCCCTCTTCCATGAGAACCTTCCCCTCCAGCTTTCCGATAAGCTCTACGTCAAAGGGAACATTTTCACCGAAAAGGAGCTTCTGGACCGGCTGCCGGTTCTCCCCACCAGCTGCGTCGAATCGAGCCGGATCCTTCTCAAAAAAAGGGAGCTCTACGAACGGGAGGGCGTTTTTCCGCCGAGCGTCATCGACTACGTCGCCCGCCTCCTCCAGGCCGAGAACGACGAGAACATGAACAGGAAGCTGGCCGATCTGCCGGCCGACGACCGCCTCCACGAAACCCGCAAGATCATGCACAAGGACCTCCACCGGCATTGACGCTTCTGAATGGATTCATGGACCGGCCTCGCTCCCATAGCGAAATGATTAAAGAAGCGATGACGCCGAAAGAGCGCTGGCAGGCCGTCTTCGAACGCCGCAAGCCGGACCGTCTGCCCATGGATTACTGGGGGACCGAGGAGGCGACCTCGGCGCTCATGCGGCACCTGGGCTGCGGATCAAAGGAAGAGGCGCTCCGGAAGCTCCATGTGGACTACGTCGTCAAAGTCGCCCCCCGCTACATCGGCCCCAAGCTCGCCGCGGACGAGGACGTTTTCGGAAGAAAATTTCGGGACATCGATTATGGATCGGGCGTTTATCGCGAATGCATTCATAATCCGCTGGCGGGATTCAAATCCGTGGAGGAGATCGAACGATGCTACGCCTGGCCCAATCCTGATTGGTGGGATTACAGAGTCATTCCCGGCCAGATCCGCGGCCAGGAGATGTATCCGATCCAGGGCGGCGGCTCGGAACCCTTTCTGATTTACAAAGAGCTCCGCGGCGACGAGCAATCCTTGATCGACTTCATCGAGAATCCCGAGATCGCCCATTATCTTCTGGATAAGCTTTTTTCGCTTGCCTACGAAGACACCCGCCGCATATTCGAGCAGGCTCCGGGAAAGATCCTCCTAGCCTACGTGGCCGAGGACATGGGCGGCCAGACCGATCTTCTGTTCTCTCCCACCCATATCCGGGAGTTCCTGCTGCCCGGGATGAAGCGCATCATCGACCTGGCCCACGAGGCGGGCGCCTACGTCTTCCACCACAACGACGGGGCCTGTCGGCGGATCATTCCCGACATGATCGGGCTGGGGATCGACCTGCTCAATCCCATCCAGTGGCGCTGCGCCGGAATGGAGCGGGAAGGATTGAAGCGGGATTTCGCCGACAAGATCGTATTTCATGGCGGCATGGATAACCAACAAACGCTCCCCTTCGGAACCGCGGAGGATGTGCGCAGGGAAGTCCTCGACAATATCCGCATCCTGGGCGCCGGCGGGGGGTACATCCTGGCCCCCTGCCACAACATCCAACCCAACACGCCGCCCGAGAACGTCGTGGCCATGTACGAGACCGGGTTTGCCGAAGGGCGGGATATCTAACGGATTCGGAATTCGCTTCTCAATGTTCTCCACAGGGAATTGAAGCGGTCCTGGAGCTCTGAATAGATCCCTATCCGGACGGAATTCGGCTGAGCGGTGTCTGTCCCTTTTTTGACCATCGTCCCAGCAAGATCGGCGATAGAAACATCCTCGGCGTTCTCCCGGCGCCAGGTCCAGATGGACTGGAGGGCGGCGCCGAAGGCCGCGGCCTCCTGCTCCTGAAGGGTCACCACGGGCGTCTGAAAAATATCCGCCACGATCTGGAGCCAAAGCCGGCTCTTGGCGCCGCCGCCGGTGGCTCGGATTTCCGACGGCCTCAGTCCCAGCTCCTTCATCCGCCCGAACCCATAGCCGAGGTTGAAGATCGTCCCTTCCATGATCGCCCTAGCCATATGGGATCGGTCGAAGTTGGACCTGTTCAGGCCGAAGAAGACCGCGCTCGCGTTGGGGAGAACCGGGACCCGCTCCCCGACGATAAACGGCAGAAAAATGAGGCCGGCGGCGCCGGGCGGGACCTCTCCAGCCAGGCTTTCGAGTTGCTCGTTGGTTAGGCCTCCGGCGAACGCTTTATAGAGCTCGGTCGTGTTCGTGACGTTCATAGTGCAGAGGAGTGGGAGCCATCCGCCCGTGCTGTCGCAGAAGGCGGCGATCTCGCCTTCCGGGTCCGAAAAAGGCTTCGCGAAATAGGAATAAATGGTCCCTGAAGTGCCAAGGCTCAAAGTGCAGACGCCGGGCGCGACGTTTCCGGTGCCGATCGCGCCCATCATGTTATCGCCGCCGCCGCTCGAGACGAGGACCTTCTTGAACCCGAACTTCGCTCCGAAGTCAAAACGGAGGTACCCCAGCGGGAGGGAGGAATGGACCAGCTCCGGCAGGGCTTTGTCGAGCGAGGAGTCGACGGCGGCCACGGCCTCGGAATGCCAAAGCCTGTTCCGGATGTCCATCAATCCCGTGCCCGAAGCGTCGCCGTATTCCATGCGGACGACGCCGGTCAGGATATAATTTAGATAATCATGGGGGAGGAGGACTTTAGACAATTTTCCGAAATTTCCGGGTTCGTTCTTCTTGAGCCAGAGGATCTTCGAGGCCGTGAAGCCCACGGCCAGGTTGATGCCCAGCTTTTCTATGTAGGACTTGGTACCGCCGAGTCTCTCGACCAGGTAGTCTGTCTCGGCGACGGTGGAGGTGTCATTCCAGAGCTTGGCGGGGCGGAGCGGACGGCCGTCCCCGCCGAGAGGTACGAACCCGTGCTGTTGGCCCGAAATGCCGAGCGAAACGACCTTGGCGGGATCGATCCTGGATCCCTTGACGGCCTCGCGAACCGACTTCTCGAGCGCCGCCACCCAGACGGCGGGGTCCTGCTCGCTCTCCCCCGGCTTGAGGCGGGCAACCATGAAGTGGGGTGCGGCGCCCCTGCCAAGAACCTCGCCGGTTGCCGCATCGACGACAAGGGCCTTGGTCCCTTGAGTCCCGGAATCGATCCCGATCGCGTACATCGATGGCCTCCTTATCCGCCGTCCTCGTCACGCTTGAGCTTCTTGAGGATTGCCTTGAGCTCGCCGAAGCCTTTGACGGCGATCATGACCGAGACGGCCGCGAAGCCGCCCACCCCCCGGGCGAGCAGGATCAGCCATGCCAACGGCCACAGCTTCATGCCGCGTCTCCTGTTTTAGGGACCGGTTTGAAGATGTTCTGGGCGACCGACCCGACGACCATGCCGCCCAGGGCCAGGGCATAGCTCCAGTTGCCGCGGCGGCTGACCGGCGGGTGAGAGGGCAGGTAAAAGAGGACGGTCGGAACGGCGCCGAGAACGAAGGCCAGGGCGGCGCCCCAGGACCGGCCCCTGAGCAGCCCGAACCGGGCGTCGTGGAAATAGATGCCGAAGACGGCGGAAATGAGCGTCCCGGCCAAAAAGAGATTGACGGCCAGTAAAAGATAGAAGAAAAGCAGCTCTTCGGATTTGAAGGAGAACGACCACCAGATTATGAATACGATAATGCCCGCCATCGTCGCCCGATTGACGATGAGAAGGCGGCGGTCGTCCAACCGGCGGCCGGACAGCCTTTTGTAAGTCACGCCGACAAGGTCCTGGGCGATGATCGAACTCCAGGACAGGAGGTAACTCGCGTAGGTGGACATGGAAGCGGCCAGGAACGCGGCCAACATCAGTCCCAGGAGACCCTTCGGGGTCAGTTGGACGATCATCAAGGGCAAGGCCTGGAGGGGATCGTCCGGCTTGACGGTCAGGCAGCTCAAGGCCAGGACTCCCCAGAAGACGGGGATAACGGCCCTGGCCAGGAACATGACGCTCGACCAGGTGAAGATCCGGGTGCCGGTCCGGCTGTCCTTGGCCGAGAAGATCCTCATCGTGATGTAGGGGGCGATCGTCAGGACCGACAGCTGGAACAGGAGCTGCCAAAAAAAGAAGGTCCATCCAAACGCGCTTCCGGCGGCGAACGGGTTGACGCCCCGGGCGCCGAACGTCTTCTCCACCGTCGAGACGATCTGGGGCCAGCCGACTTTGAAGAATCCGAATACGGTCAGGAAGACCATCCCCAGGCTGAGCAGAATATATTGGACGTAGTTCGTGAAGATGACGGAGATCATCCCTCCCAAGGCCGTATAGAGGAGGACGACGGCGAGGAGAACGATCATGGTCCACAGGATGGCGTTGGCGGGAAGGCCGGTCACGGTGTTGATGAACTTGGCCTCCACTCCCGGGAAGACGCCGAAGTTGATGATGCCGCCCACGGCCATCAGGAGGCCGGCCAGGAAGCGGACGCCCGGCCCGTATTTGCGCTCGAACAGCTCGGGCAAAGTCATGATCCTGAGTTCGAGCAGGGGCTTGATGATGAAACCCGTCCGGCCCAAAAACAAAAACACCAAGAAGAAGGGGATGCCGATCATCAGGGCGGCCAGGCCGTTTCTATAGCCGGCTTCGGCCAGGTACATATAGGTGATGATTCCGATCTCGGAAGAGATGAGGGAGGCCAATCCGAGGTTGAGGCCCATCGAACGCTCGGCGACCAGAAAGCCGGAGAGATCCTTGATGTATTTCTTGGCGTAGGTCCCCGAGTAGATCGTCAGGGCGAGGTAGGCGCCGACGATCGCGATATCGACGGCGCTCAGGTTCATGAGCTAATACTTCTGCCAGTCCGGCTTATGCTCGTAGACGTACCGGTAGTAGTCGGCCTTGGCCAGCTCGCCGGCGGCCTCTTCGTCCAGGATGAGGATCGTCCGGGGATGGTGCTGGAGGGCCGAGGCCGGGATGAGGGCCGTGACCGGACCCTCGACCGTTTGGGCGACGATCGGGGCTTTTTTGGCGCCGAAAGCGAGCAGGAGGATCAGCCGGCTGTCGAGGATGGTTCCGATCCCCATCGTCAGGACATGGTAGGGGACGTTGTCTTCGCCCCCGAACTCGGCGGCGTTCTCCCGGCGCGTCTGCCGGGTCAGGGTCTTGATCCGCGTCCGGGATCCGAGCGACGAGGTCGGCTCGTTGAAACCGATATGGCCGTCGACCCCGATCCCCAGGATTTGGACGTCGATCCCTCCCGCCGTCCGGATCTCCTCCTCGTAGCGGCGGCAGGAGGCCGGGATATCGGCGGCCAGGCCGTCCGGGATATGGATGCGGTCGCGTCCGACGTTGACCTGCCCGAACAGATGCTTGTCCATGTAAACGTGGTAGGAACCCGAGTGGTCGGGCGGGAGGCCTACGAATTCGTCGAGGTTGAAGGTCGTCGTCCGGCTGAAGTCCAATCCTTCCTCCCGGTGCATTCGGACCAGGTTCCGGTAGAATTCGAGCGGAGTGGCTCCGGTCGGGAAACCGATGACGGCGTCGGGATTGTCCTTGATGATGCGGGCCACGATCTTCGCCGCGAGAGCGCTGGCCGTTCCCGAATCGGGTTGGATGATGATCTCCATGGTTCCGGCTCCTTGGCCCGCGGACGCTACC
>JALHUR010000186.1 GCA_022867325.1 Candidatus Aminicenantota bacterium
CATCGTCCGCGACAATCCGCGCGGGCTCAAGGTCCTGCCGGTCTTCAACACGAGTTTTTAGGCCGCTCAGAACAAGAACCGCAGCCCCAGGTTGACGCGAAACAGGGACGGGTTGAATTTTACGGGGCCGAGGTTCATCAGGCTTTCGAGCGTTTCGGCCGTCTCGCTGACCCCTTCGCCCGTCTGGACATGCCAGCGGGCGGACGTCTCGGGAAAGGAAAAATAGCGAATATCGGCGGACAGCGCGATGTTCGAGAACAGGTCGAGGTTGAGCTCGCCGCCGAAGTTGTACCCCGTTGTCTTGGGGGTTCCCCAGTTCAGGGCCAGCCTGTACTCCTGCATGAAGAGGACCCCGTGGCCGCCCAACCAGTACTTGGTGAAGGCGATGCTCGACGACTGGGCCTCGAAATTGCAGAAGCTCGCGCCGGCCGAAACTTTAACGGTCAGGATGGGCGCCAAGGGCGCCCGGGCGACCGCGTTGACGCTGATGATGGTCTCCTTGAACTCGCCCTCCGTCGCCGGCCAGGGTTCCTCCCGCTGGATAACGTATTCGATCGGGATGTAGTCGGGCGGCTGGCGTGAGACGTATTTCAGATAGGTTTTGTAGTTCGAGTTGACGCCGGTCAGGTCCGCCTTGAAGGCGTCATAGAGAACTTCGAGCCCGGCGAAGCGGATGGGGAAGTACCGGAGAGCGGCCGTGTAGCCGTGGGATTTCCGTCCCTTGAAAGCGAGCGTCTGGGAGGCCGAGCTTTGGAATGTCCCGGGAGTGAAGGGAGGGGCGTAGGAATGGAGGTAGCTCGCGTTCAGACGCGGATTCTCCCAGGCATAAGCCGCCGAAAGCTCGAATTTGTAGAGAAAGGCCTGATTCGAGGCCGGGGCCGTTCCCACGGCGACGAAGACGGCGAAACCGACCGCGATAAAGCCGCGCGCGATGGGTGTTCTCATGTTCGGCTCCTCGACTCCTTATACCCCATTTTGACGGCCGCTTCAACAGCCTCCCCACGGGCCGGTTTCGAAGCGGTGATGGAATGATTGAAAAGTTTCTGATATTCTGAACTCCCTAAGACAATGGGCACGAAGCGTTCGGTGGTGGCCGCGGCCATGAGCGGGGGAGTCGACTCCTCGGTCGCCGCGGCCCTCCTTGTCGAGCAGGGCCATGAGGTGGTCGGGATCACCATGGACCTTTTCCCGCTCCCGTTCCGGGCCTGCCGCGACGGGGACCTCCAGAGTTGCTGCGGCCTCAACGCGCGCGCGGACGCGGCCCGCGTCGCCGCGGCCCTCGGAATCTCCCACGTTACGGCCGATTTCCGGAAGGACTTCGAGAGGGCGGTCATCGCGGATTTCTGCGCGGAGTACCGGCGAGGGCGGACGCCCAATCCCTGCGTCCGGTGCAACCGGCTCGTCAAATTCGAATTGTTGTGGAAGAGGGTCCGCCGGCTCGGGGCCGAACGATTGGCCACCGGTCATCACGCCCGGGTCGAATACGACCGGTCCCGGAAGCGGTTTCTCCTCAAAAAGGGGTTCGATCAGGCCAAGGACCAGTCCTATTTTCTCCACAGCCTGACCCAGGAACAGCTCGGCCGGACGCTGTTCCCGGTCGGCGGAATGACTAAGGCCGACGTGCGCCGGGCGGCCGCCCGTCTGGGGCTCAGCGTGGCCGCCAAGCCCGAAAGCCAGGAAATTTGTTTCGTCCCCGATCGCGACTACGCCCGGTTCCTGCGCGAGCGGATGCCGGGCGCCTTCCGCCCCGGCCCGATCGTGGACCGGGCCGGCCGGATCGTCGGCCGGCACCGGGGGATCGCCCACTACACGATCGGACAGCGGAAGGGGATGGGGGTGCCCGGGCCGCATCCTTATTATGTGCTGTCTCTCGATCCGGACACGAACACGGTCGTCCTGGGCCGCGGCGAGGAGTTGATGAAAAAACGGCTCCGGGTCGCCGAGGTCAACTGGATCGCGATCAAGGGGCTGGCTCGGGCGCGGGAGGCCGCCGTCAAGATCCGCTACCGGCACCGGGAAGCCAAGGCCGTCCTCCGGCCGTCGAAGGCGGGCGAGGTCGTCGTCGAGTTCGAGCGGCCCCAGCGGGCCGTGACGCCCGGCCAGGCGGCCGTTTTCTATGACGGGGAGATCGTCCTGGGGGGCGGCATTATTGAGGCCGCCCTCGACGAAGGCGGTCCCTGACCCGGATTTCCGACTTACTTATTCTTTTTCGGTTTCGTCGCTTTTTTCAGCTTGGCGGCCGTTTCGGCCTTGCTCCTGCGCTTGATGTCCGCGGCCTGGGCGCGCTTGTAGGTCTGGATGTCCTGTCCGGGGTGAGGCGCGTCTCGCCGGGCTGCCGGATCATCCTCGTCACCGCCTTCGGGACGATCAAGAACGCCGTCGAGGCGACCAAGCTGGGCGCCTACGCCTACCTGGAAAAGCCCGTCAACAACGAGGAGCTGCTCCTTCTCATCTCCAGGGCGCTCGAGGTCAGGAAGTTGGAGGCCGAGGTCGCCGTCCTGAAGAGCGAGCTCCTGGCCCGCTACCGGTTTTCCAGCATCGTCGGCACCAGCGCCAGGATGAACTCGATCTTCCAGATAGAGGATATTCCCCTTCTCTGCGAGCATTTTTTCAAGAAGTATGCGGCCGAGCTGGGGAAGGAAATCCGCGGCGTCGCGCCGGACGCCCTTCAAGCGCTTCTTCGCTATGCCTGGCCGGGCAACGTCCGGGAACTCGAGAACGTGATCTACGAATCGATGGTCCTCTCCGACGATCCCGTCCTGGACGAGCGGAGCCTGCCGGCCAGGATCCGGGGCGGGTTCGGCGCGGCCGGGGCCGTCTGTTCGGGCGAATCCCTGCGGGGCGCCGCCCAGGCGGCTGCGGGGCAGGCCGAGAAAACCCTGATTGAAAAAGCGCTCCGCGAGGCCGGCGGGAACCGGACCCTGGCCGCGAAAGCGCTCGGGATCAGCCGGAAGACGCTCTACAACAAGATGAAGTCGCAGGGGATCGGGGACGAATAGCCTTTTTCCTTCTCGGGCGGTGAGGAGGCCGTCCTCCGCCCCCCTCCGCTACGGGGGCTTGAGGACAGCCTCCTCGCCGCCCAAGAAGGGAGGTTCTGCCGGCTTGTTCCGCCAATCCCGATCTCCGTAAAATCGAAATCCGAAAACTATTTGACGGTCAAAGGCGAACTATATTGACATGTTCCTATAGATTATATATTATTAGTAGGAATTAAATTCGATCTGAATCCGAAAATTGGGTAAAACAAGGAGGTTTTTATGAGAAAAAGTCTTCGGATCACCGGCCTTTTAGCCCTGCTCGCGCTGGTCGTCTTGGGCGGCTCGCTGAATCTCGCGGCCCAGGCGACGACCAAGTACTACTCGATCCCGCCCAACGCCCTTAAGCCGGCCAATTGGGACGCCGATCAGAGAATGTGGACTTCGTCCGAAAAGGTCTTCAATTACAGCACGAGCGTGGGATATCCGCTCGATGCCAACGCCCCGATCTATCTTCCCCAGGACGCCGTCATCAAGAAGGTCACCTTCTACTTCACGGACAACAATCCCGCTTCGACCGGAAAGATCGACTTCAGCGTCAATCGCCAGAAGCCGGCGACCGGCTCCTTGAGCTCGATCGCGACGGCCACGACGGGCGCCCTCGCCGCCTCCGCGTCACGGAAATCCATCGACGCGGCCAAGATCGTCAACGGCAAAATCGACAATCTCAATAATACCTACTCCATCAACGTCAAATTCGGCCTGGGCACGCCCCTGCTTCAGTTCCACGGCGCCGTCATCGTCTACGAATGAGCTAGGGGCCGCCGCCGACCCCGGTTTCTTCCTACGATCCGGATACCCCTTCCTAGTGTCCCGTCTCATAAGTTTCTTGTTATTGTATTTAACAGAGCCGGGACACTTCCAGGGGGGAGTCAAGCTCCCCCCTCGGCGCTTCGCTGACCCCATGAGGGGGGCCACGCCGCCCCCCTCAAACTCCCCGGCGATTGCGCGTCCAATCGAGTATCTTTCATAATGACAAGGTATTTGTGAGACGCGCAACTAGGGATTCATCGAGTCTCGAGGAAGGGGTATTTTTTTGACCCTGATCTTAGGCGTAGCTGTGGAGGCCGGACAGGAGGTAGTTGACGCCGAAAAAGGTGAACAGGGCGGCCAGGAAGGCGATAACGGCGATCAGGGCCGAGCGCCGCCCCTTCCAACCCATGACGATCCGGGTGTGGAGGTAGAGCCCGTAAATGAACCAGGTGATCAGGGTCCAGACCTCCTTGGGGTCCCAGCTCCAGTAGGATCCCCAGGCCTTGGAGGCCCAAACCATCCCGAACACGAGCCCGCCCAGCGTGAAAAGGGGGAAGCCGATGGCGATGACCCGGTAGGATACGGTATCGTAATGGGCCGAGTCTTTTTCGTCATGCCCGCCCTTCCGGGCCATCCCCTTCCGTTCCCTCCGTTCGGCCGCGAGATAGAGGAGGCTGGTCAGCGTCCCGACGGCGAAGAACGCCTCGCCGATGAGCGTGACCGATACGTGGAGCCAGAGCCAATGGCTCTGGAGGGCGGGGACGAGAGGGGCCGCTTCCTTGGGCATCAGGGGGGAGGAGGCGAGGGCCATCAAGGCGATGACCAGGAGCAGGAGGAAGGGGCCGATCTTCCGGATCGCAAAGGCCCGTTCCAGGACGAGGTAGGCCGCGATCGAGGCCCAGGCCAGGAAGGACAGCGACTCGTACATGTTCGTGAAGGGCGCGTGGCCGATGACGAAAACGCGCAGGATGAGGGCCAGGGTATGGAGGACGGCGCCTGCCGCCGCCAGGACGTAGCCGTTCCGGGCGGCGTTCTCTTTTTTCAGAAACAGGAAAAAGAGATAGAGGACGGCCGCCAGGATGTAGAGGATGAAAGCCGCCAGAAACATTTTAGGTTCGGTCATGAGCGCTCCCTTCGCGCGGCCGACACGACGGCGTCGAGGTCGGTCCGAACGGCCTCCGCGGCCTTGGCCGATTGGCCGGCCAGGACGGCCTCGACCTTCCCCTTTTTGACCTCGAGGACGGCGCGGATCTCCCGCGGCGCCCAGTAAAAAGCGAGGAACAGACCGGCCATGACGGCGGCGCAGCCGATCCAGATCACAGAGACGCCCGGGTCTGAGGCCGCCTGAAGAACCGAGAATTGGTCCGCCTTGACGTCCCTAAGCTCGAAAGTCAAGCCGGTCGCCTCGGTCTCCCGGACGCGGCCGTATTCGGGGTATTTAGAGAACAGCCATCCCGAGAGGATCGATCGGCCGGCCCGCCGGGCTTCGATCTGAACGGCCGGATTGTTGGGTTCGTAGGATCTGGTCCGGACTTCATTCGCCCCGTCCAGGACGAAGTCGGGGACGAAGCGGACAGCGGCGATCCGCAAGTCCGTTTCCGGGAGGTCCGTTTCGCCCCCGACCCGGACCTCGATCTCCCGCGCCAAGGCGGGATCGCCGTTTTTCCGGACGCGGAGGATGACGGACGCTTCATCCCAATTCCAGCCGCAGCTTGACTGAGTGAAATTGACGCCGCCGTATTTCAGGGGACGGTTGACCTCGATCGTCCGGGTCAGCGCCGGATTTCCCCCCTTGAGAACGGTCAGCCGGCTCTTCCAGCTCTTGACGTTTCCGTTCGGGTAGTAATCGGTCTTGAAGTCTTCGAGCCGGACCTGGAATCCGGCCCAGGGAACGTCCGCGATCCGCCCCGGAGAGAGGACGAGGTCCGCCTTGCGGCCCAGGACTCCGCTCAGGATCCCCCCGGCCAGGATGACCAGGAGACCGAGGTGGACGATATCCGCTCCG
The DNA here is from genome assembly GCA_022867325.1 of Candidatus Aminicenantota bacterium. Classification (GTDB taxonomy): domain Bacteria; phylum Acidobacteriota; class Aminicenantia; order Aminicenantales; family JAFGBC01; genus JAFGBC01. The sequence goes on from JALHUR010000186.1 coordinate 5,794, forward strand.
AATCCGCCGAGCGTCCTCTTCCGGGCGAGGAGAAGGACGACCCCGCCACGCTTAAGCTCGCGCATCCGGTAGCGGCGAGCCGCCAGCGCCTCGCGGAGGGCCCGGACTAGGCCCTCGAGTTCCGCTTGCTGCTTGAAGGTCCGGCTCGCGGCCGCGGCGGCCAAACCGGCCGCCGTCCAATCCCAGGACGGCTTGAGGGTCCGCCTCAGTCGTGGATACGACCGGGTCAGGGTGCAGACCAGGATATTGAGGGCGAACAGCAGAAGAAGAGACAAGTACCAGGGCGTCCGGTACAGGTTCAGGCCGGGGAGAAAGGTCCCCAGGATCGAAGCGGCCGTGACCAGGATGAACAGGAAGATGGCGAGTCGGACCGAACTCAGGAGACGGATCAGGCTTTTCAAGGGCCGAACAGACCGCCTATTTCGGCTTGGCCTTTTTCTTCTTGCGGTCGATTTCGACCACGTCCTGGAGGGTCAGGTTGTCGAAATAGCCCTTGAGGAGCTGGGTGGCCTTGTTCCAGATCTCGAAGGTCGCGCAATAGGGTTTGCGGGGGCAAAAATCCTCGTCCTCGATGCACTCGACCAGGCAGCAGGAGCCCTCCAGGGTGTGAAGGATCTCGCTGATCTTGATCTGATCGGGGGGACGGGCCAGGGAATAGCCCCCGCCGGCGCCGCGGATGCTCTTGACGAGCTTGCTGACCTTGAGGGGGATGATGATCTGTTCCAGGTAGCGGATCGAGATAGTCTCATTCTCGGCCACGGAGCGCAGGATGACGGCCTGGCCTTTGTCTCCGTAATGGTGGGCCAACTGGAGCATCAGCCGGGTCCCGTAGCGTCCCTTGGTCGACATCTTGATCATGGCAAGCTCTCCTTCTCCGGACCTTGAGGCCGTCCATTCTTTCTATTATCTTATCCGTCCCGGCGGCCGTTTTCAACATAATTTTATAGATTTTATAAATTCGATTGAATCGAGCGGATCGACCGGCCGGGTCCCCCTCGATTTCACCTGAGCTTTCGGATCGGCTTGACAGCCCGGACGGCGGACGTGTATCCTTGTTCCTCGATATCTCATGTCCAGCGGACAAGACCCTGACTTTGCTCGTTCCCGGCCGAGGACGAGCCCGTCCCAATTCGCCCCAAAGGATTGAACCATGGATAGAGAAATCCTTCTGGCCGATGAAGCGATCGCTCTGGGGGCCGTCCATGCCGGATTGAGCTCCGGCTATTCCTACCCCGGGACCCCGGCTTCGGAGATCATGGAGTACCTTATCAAGCTGGCCGAGCGGGACAAGGGATTCCGGGCGGCCTGGTGCGTCAACGAAAAGGTCGCCTACGAGGAAGCCTTGGGAACGAGCTTCGCCGGGAAGCGGGCACTGGTCTCGTTCAAGCATGTCGGGCTCAACGTGGCCGCCGACCCGTTCATCAACTCGGCCTTGACCGGCGCCAACGGTGGGCTGGTCGTCGTCTCAGCCGACGATCCAGGCATGCACAGCTCCCAGGACGAACAGGACAGCCGCTACTACGCCCAATTCGCCCTGATCCCCTGCCTGGAACCCTCGGACCACCAGGAGGCCTACGACATGGCCCGCGAGGCCTTCGACCTCTCGGAAAAAATAGGGCTTCCGGTCATGATCCGGATCGTGACCCGTCTCGCCCACAGCCGGGGGCCTGTCCAGCCGAGGCCGGCCCGGGGGCAGAACGAGCTTCGCCACGGGGCCTGGACTGACTGGACGCTGCTTCCCGGCAACGCCCGGCGCCGTTTCAACCTCCTTACCGACCTCCAGCCCGGACTCGTCCGGAATGCCGAGAGGTCGCCCTGGAACCGCCTCGAGCTCAATCCCCAAGACCGATCCCTGGGCGTCATCGCCGCCGGCATCGCCTTCAACTATCTCCAGGAGAACCTGGCCGGCGCGTCCTTTCAACCGTCCTGGCTCAAGCTCTGCGTCTATCCTCTCCCCGAAGCCCTGATCCGGAAGCTCGTTGAACATGTCGAGACCATCCTTGTCCTCGAGGACGGCTATCCGCTCATTGAGCGCTCCATCAAAGGGATATTTGGGATCCCGGGTAAAAAAGTGGTCGGCAAGCTCAGCGGCCGGCTTCCTGCGACCGGCGAGCTGACCCCCGAAAACGTCCGCAAGGCGCTGGGGCTCGCGCCGCTCCCGGCCCGGACGCCGGCCGATCTCAAGCTCTCGGGCCGGCCGCCCCAACTCTGCCAGGGCTGTCCCCATGCCGACACCCTCAACGCGCTCAAGAAAGCCCTCGAATCCTACCCCAAGCCCAACGTCTTCAGCGATATCGGCTGCTATACGCTGGGCGCTCTCCCGCCCTACAGCGCTATCCAGACCTGCGTCTGCATGGGCGCCTCGGTCAGCATGGCCAAGGGCGGGGCCGAGGCCGGGATCCATCCCGCGGTGGCCGTCATCGGAGATTCGACTTTCGGCCATTCGGGTATGACCGGCCTGCTCGACGCCGCCTTGGCCGATACGCCCATGACTGTCTTCATCCTCGATAACGCGATCGTCGCCATGACAGGGGGGCAGCCGAGCTGCGCGACCGGGGCCGGGCTCCTCAAGATCGTCGAAGGGCTGGGCGCCCCCAAGGACCACATCCGGGTCATCACGCCCCTTCCCAAGAACCTGGAGACGAACGCCCGGATCATCAAGGAAGAGCTCGACCATCCCGGGCTCTCGGTCATCATCGCCGTCCGCGACTGCATCCAGGAAACGCGGAAGAAAAAGTGACGGGACGACAAGGAGCCGCGGCCATGAAACAAGACATCATTCTCGCCGGTGTCGGCGGACAGGGGATCCTGTCCATCGCGTTCGTCATCGATTCGGCGGCCCTGAAGGAGGGTCTTCAGATCAAGCAGGCCGAAGTCCACGGCATGTCCCAGCGCGGGGGGGCCGTCCAGTCCCATCTCCGCCTGTCCCGGGAGCCGATCTGGAGCGACCTCATCCCCAAGGGCAAGGCCGACCTCGTCCTGAGCGTTGAGCCGCTCGAAAGCCTCCGTTACCTGGACTACCTCGCCCCGGGCGGGATGCTGATCACGAGCGCGACCCCCTTCGTCAACATCCCCGATTATCCCGAGCTGGATAAAATCCTGGCCGAGGTTCGGCGGGGAGGGAACGCGGTCATCGTCGACTCGGACAAGCTGGCCAAGGAGGCCGGCTCGTCCAAGGCCCAGAATATGGTCATGCTCGGCGCGGCCTCGAATCGCCTCATGCTCAAGACCGAAAACCTCGAGGAGGTCATCCGGAAGCTGTTCGAGCCGCGCGGCGAGGCCATGGTCGCGATGAACTTGAAGGCCTTCGCCCTGGGCCGCGAGGCGGGGCGGGCGGCCGCCTGAGGCGGAAAGGGGAGGGAGGGGAGGTTATGGCCGTCAACTATTCGAACATCGATGCCCTGTTCGTCGGGGCCGAGCGGGAAGGGAGGGCCTTCCTGTTCGAGCATGAGGTCTACGCGATCCTCCGCGAAGCCGGGATGGAGACCCCGCGGACCCTTCTCGTCGAGGGGCGTCCGGTCAGCCGGAACGATCTCGCGCCGTTCCGGAGCGAATCCCTCGTCCTCAAGATCGTCTCCCCCCATATCGTCCATAAAACCGACGCCGGCGGCGTCAAGTTCGTGCGCAACGACCCCGAGGAGGTCAACCGCGAGGTCCGGAAGATGGTCGAGACCGTCCCGGCCAAGTTCGCGGCCTGGGCCCGGACCTTCGGCCGGCATGGGAACGCCGACCTCCCCGATCAGGCCGAGGTCGCGGCCGGCATCCGCGGCGTCCTCATCTCGGAGATGGTCGCTTTCAGCAAGACGGGTTTCGGGACCGAGCTCCTGCTCGGCGTCCGCAACTCGAGGGAATTCGGTCCGGTCCTGACCTTCGGGGCCGGCGGGCTCGACGTCGAGTACCTCAGCGAGCGCCTCAAACCCGGCCGGGCCAAGGCCATGCTGTCTCCCCATCTCGTCGAGCGGAAGGAGATCGGGGCCGTCTTGGCGGGCGCGGCCGTCACCGACAAGCTCATCCGCGAGTTCCGGGGACAACCGCCCCTTCTCAAGGAGGAAACCCTGGCCGAGACGGCCGCCCGGTTCGCCGGGTTGGCCGCCCATTACTCCCCATTCGGGGACGCTCCCTTCGTCATCGAGGAAGCCGAAATCAACCCTCTCGTGATCAAGGACGGGATTCCGCTGCCGCTCGACGGCGTCTGCCGCTTCTCGCGGCGGGGAAAGGTTCCCTCCGGGCCTCCCATCGACCGGATCCGCCACCTTCTCGAGCCCGAGTCGATCGGGATCATCGGCGTCTCGGAGAAGATGAACATCGGCCACATCATCCTCAACAACATCCTCAAGAACGGTTTTCCCAAGGAGGGGGTCTTCGTTGTCAAGCCCGGATTGGCCGAGATCGAGGGTTGCCGCTGCGTCCCGGCGGTCGCCGACCTCCCCAAGGCCGTCGATATGTTCGTCCTGACCCTGGCCGCGGACCAATGCTACGACGTCATGAAGGAGCTCGCCGAGAAGGAAAAGGCCCGCTCGGTCATCATCATCGCCGGCGGCATGGGCGAGAAAGAGGGGACCCAGTCGATCGAGACCCGGATCAAGGACGTCTTGAGCCGGGGCCGCAAGGAAGGGAAGCTGACGCCCGTCGTCAACGGCGGAAACTGCCTGGGCATCAGCTCGGTCCCCGGGAAGTACGATACGACCTTCATCACGGACCATAAGCTCCCGCGGCCTAAGGGCGGCCGGACCGGCCTTGTCTATATCTCCCAGAGCGGGGCCTTCATGATCACCCGGATGAACGCCTTGATGGATCTCGGGCCCCGCTACGGCATTTCGCTCGGGAACCAGCTCGACCTCCGGGTTTCGGACTACCTGAATTATCTCAAGGACGACCCCGAGGCGAAGCTGTTCGCGGTCTATGTCGAAGGCTTCCAGCCCGGCGACGGCCTGAACACGGCCCGGGCGGCCAAGGAGATCCTGGCCAAGGGCGACCGAATCATCGTCCTCTACAAGGCCGGACGCAGCGCCGAAGGCCGGGCGGCGACCTCGAGCCACACGGCTTCGGTCGCCGGCGATTACAATATCAGCAAGGCCGTGCTCGAGCAGGCCGGCGTCTTCGTCGCGGATGATATCCGGGAGTTCGAGACCTGGCTTCGGAACGCGCCGCTCCTGGCCGGAAAGACGGTCCACGGGAACCGGGCCGGGCTCCTGTCGAACGCGGGATTCGAGTGCGTCATCATGTCGGACACGCTCGCGAACGGCGAGAGGCTCGAACTGGCCAACTTCGGATCGTCGGCCCAGGCGCGCATCAACGAGGCCCTGCGGCCGCTCGGGATCGACAAGCTCCAGGACGTCCATAACCCCCTCGACGTGACGCCTGTCGCCAACGACGCCGCCTTCGCCGGCTGCGTCGAGGCCGTCCTCGGCGATGACGGCGTCGATTGCGCAGTTATCTCAAACGTCCCGATGACGCCGGCCATGCAGACGCTCCCGGCCGGAGAAGGGCACGCGGAGGACTTCAAGCGGGCCGGGACGGCCGCCATGAGAATCATCGACCTCTTCCACAGTACGGATAAGCCCTTCGTCGTCAACATCGACGCGGGAGAGGTCTACGACCCGCTGGCCGGGATGTTCGAGATGTCCGGCGTGCCCGTCTTCAGGCGCTGCGACGAGGCCGTCCGCTTCCTGCGCCGCTACATCGCCTTCCGCCTCCGATAACAGCCGGGGTCGGCCGCCAACCGGAAGAAGTCAAATCGAGGTTGACTCGAGTCGGTCCTAGCGGTAGAATAGGTAACCAGAAAGGTTCCCTATGGCCATGAAAATGCCCGCTAAAATCCGCTACGGCATCCGCATCCTGGTCGAGATCGGACGCCATCCGGAGGGAGCCCTGCCGCTGGCCGAAGTCGAGAAGCGGCAGCTGATCTCGGCCAAGTTCGCCAAGCAGATCCTCCAGCCGTTGATGCGGGCCAGGCTCGTCGGCAGCACGCGGGGCATCAAGGGTGGCTACCGGCTTTTAAAAAAACCTGAGCGAATCCGGCTCATCGACATCGTCAATGTCCTGTCCGAGAAAGACGACCGGATCGCGCCCTGCCTGGTTCGCAAGGGGATCTGCCGCCGGGACAAGAACTGCGGCGCCAAGCTCAAGTGGATGGAGCTCCAGAAGATCGTCGATGCCTTCCTCGCCAAGACGACCCTCCGCGACATGATCGACGCTGAAACGGCGGCGTGCCGGAAAGTCCGACCCTGACTTCTCCGGATGTCCCCCGGCTATCCGCGGGCGCGGACGAGGTCCGCGACGTTCAAACCCTTGGCCGCGAAATAATCCTCGACGAGCCGCTTCGCGGTCGTTCCGAGCTTGGGCTCGATGCCGCGGACCGTCATCTCCGGGGTCAGCTCTTCCTTGACGTTGAACAGGTTCCGCTTCAAATGGATGAGGTAGCCGGACAGGCACATCGGCTGGGACCGCTTGAAGAAAGTCTTGCGGAAGACGTCGAAAACGCTTTTCTTGGGGCGGTCGAGGCTGTTGAAGTCAATCTTGGCGCCCAGGGCCAGCAGCTCGTCCCGGCGCTCTTTCCGGGTGTTGAGCTCGTAAATCAGGGGGAGGTAGCTGACCTTGTAGGCCGCGGCGAAGGCCTTGATGACCTCCAGGAACTCGGGGTAGTTGTCGGCCGTGACCAGGACCTTCTCCCCGTCGGGCGCCTGCTCCCAATTGGCCCCGTCGGTGAAGGCGGGGATATCGTGCTCGAGCGCAAAAAGGATGCTCCCCAAGGCCATCGTCGCCCGGCAGGGGACGCACCAGGCGATTTCGTTCCCGAAAGCGTCCCGCGTCTCCCCGTAGCTCTTGACGGCCATCTCCTTGAAGAGGGGCTTGATGTCGAGGAGGGTGTGGACGATCTTGTCCTCGCCGTGGAGCTTTTTGAGGAGGTCGACATTGGGCCGGTTGGCTTTGAGAAAAAGATGGAGATAGCCCTTGTCGAAGGTCAGGAGGTGGACGCGGTCGTAGCGGGGGGCGAGATAGTGGGCGGCGTAGAGAGAATCGATTCCGCCCGAGAACTGGATGATGATTTCGTTCTTCATGACGGGCCGCCTCAGCTCACGACCAAGACCAGGCTGCCGACGGCGAGCGCCGCCGACCCGACAACCGCGCTGAAGACGATGACGTTGAAGTACTTGAAGACGAGACCGGCCAGGGGCGTCGAGTAGCCCATCAGCCGGCCGCTGACCTTGCAGCGGACCGTCGAGTCGAACAGGAAGGGTTCGTTGAGAATCCTGTCTTTCAGGCCGTCCGTGAGCTGCTTGATGGTCTTTCGAGCCCTGTCCCGCTTCCGGGCGAAGCCCTTGGAGACAAGCCCGCCCAGCGTAAAGAGCCCGACCGCGATCCCCCCGAACAGGCTCACGATGAGGAGCAGGCTGACCGGCACGATCATGAGCTGTTTCTTCTTCTTTCTCAGCGCGCAGCAGGCCATGGTTTCTCCTTCCTCGCCCGTCCGGGTCAGGACGCCTTCTGCCGGAAAAACTTGAGGACGCTCCGCAGCCCCGCGGCCAGGGTCTCGACCTCGGCCGCCGTATTGTAGGCGCCGAAGGAGATCCGGAGCGAATCGGGAATGCGGCGGTTCGCGTACCAGGGGTGGACGCAATGTTTGCCGAAGCGGACCATGATGTTCTCCGACTGGTGGAGGACCCGGGCGGCGTCGGCGGCGTCCAGGCCGTCGATGACGATATTCAGGATGCCCGACCGCAAAGCGGCCTCGCGGGGGCCGAGGATGGTGATCCCTTTCATTTCAGCCAGCAGCTCCGTGGCGCGGGCGTTGAGGTTGCCGACTTGGCCGGCGATCGCGTCCTGGCCGACCTCGCGGATGAAGTCGACGGCCGCCCCGGCGCCCGCCGCGCCCGCGTAGTTCTGGAGCCCGGCCTCGAACTTGTCGGGAAGCCCTTGGACGGTGACCGAGTTGTAGCCGGCGTCCTCGACGGTCCCGCCCCCGGTCAGGAACTGGGGCATGGCCTCGAGGAGCGCCCGTTTCCCGTAGAGAATTCCCATTCCGGTCGGCCCCCACATCTTGTGGACCGAGGCGACCAGGAAGTCGATGTCGAGGGCGCGGACGTCGATGCCCTTGCTGAGGGCGGCCTGGGCGGCGTCGACGCAGACGAGGGCGCCGTTGCCGTGGGCGATCCGGACGATGTCCGCGATCGGGAAGCCGACGCCGGTCAGGTTCGAAGTGTGGAGGACCGTCACCAGGCGGACGGCCGGCGTCATCTGCTCCCGAAACCGGGCCAGGTCGAAGGTCGTGTTGGGCCGGGTCGAGACGACGAGCCTCTTGACGCCCTTCCTTTTCTCCAGGGCCTGCCAGGGGAGAAGGTTCGAATTATGCTCGATATCGGAGGAGACAACGACGTCCCCGGCCTTGAGGTCCAGGGTATAGGCCAGCAGATTCAGGCCCTCGGTCGCGTTCCGGGTGAAGACGATCTCCCGGGCATCGGCGGCGTTGAAGAACGCGGCGACCTTGCGACGGGCCTCCTCGTAGCGGCGCGAGGTCTCGGTCCCGAAGTAGTGGTCGGCCCGGGCATGGCAGCCGGGGAAGTTCCGGTAATAGTCGTCCATGGCCTGGAGGACCGGCTCGGGCTTGAGGGTCATGCAGGCGTTGTCGAAGTAGATGACGGGCTTCTTGCGCAGAGAGGTGCCCAGGGCCGGAAAGGCGGCTCGGAGACGGACGACATCGAAGTTCATGGGTTAAATAGTAACTAAATCAGTTACCATTGTCAACCCCTCGACTCCCCGGCATGAATGCCGGGGCTTGTTCGGGGTTAACCCTGAGCCCACTCAGCCCCATCTCCTCTCAAGGGGCTGAGTACAAAAGTGTCGCTTCTCGTCCCCGCCTTGAAAGGCGGGGTAGCGTC
>JALHUR010000187.1 GCA_022867325.1 Candidatus Aminicenantota bacterium
GACCGGATATTACAGTGCGCTAAAAGGCGCGGATAGAAGGGTGGTTCAAGAAACCGAGGCAGCCATAAGAAGGAAAGAAGATGAAGAAAAAAGAAAAGCCGCGGGGGGCTTGCGTTTCGCCATCATAGAAGTGTCGAGGGGCAGACCCATTCGCCAGCGCTTAGGCCCGCCTTTTAGAGCGGGGATAGGCAGCGAGGCTCAGGGTCAGCACCGATCAAGCCCCGGCAGGAATGCCGAGGCTTGATCGGGGTTGACTTGGATTTCCTCCTATGCTATCGAATAGGAGTTCCGATCGATCAATCGAACACATTCAACCGAGGTGAATCATGAAGGGCTGGACCGGACGCATCCTGAGAGTCAACCTGACGAATAAGACCTCCAAAGTCGAAAGTTTCAACGAGGAATTCGCCCGGAAGTGGGTCGGCGGCCGCGGCTTCGCGGTCAAGATCCTCTACGATGAGCTCGCGCCCGGCATCGACCCCCTCGGCCCCGACAATAAATTCATCGTCGCCCTCGGCCCGATCGCCGGCATCCCGGCCCCCAACACCGGCAAGGCCGTCGTCGCCGGCAAATCTCCCATGACCGGCGGCTACGGAGACGGGAATCTCGGGACGCGCGTCGCGGAACATCTCCGCAAGGCCGGCTACGACGCCCTGATCGTCGAGGGCCGGGCCGAGCGGCCGACCCTGCTGGCCATCGAGGACGACAAAGTCGAGTTCTTGCCCGCGGATGCCGTCTGGGGCAAAGGGACCTACGAAACCAACGATTGGATTTACGCGAAATACGGGAAGGGCGTCGGCGTCCTCAACATCGGCCAGGGCGGCGAAAAAATGGTCCGCTATGCCGTCGTCCGCAGCCTCGAGGGCCGGGCGGGTGGACGGACGGGCATGGGCGCCGTCATGGGCTCGAAGCTTCTCAAGGCCATCGTCGTCAAGGGGACGAAGCCCATCCCCCAGGCGGATCTGGAGGGCATGAAGAAGATCGGGTCGGAGGACCTCAAAAAGGTCCACCAGATCGACAAGGAGACCGGCTGGTCGATCCAGAGCACGAACGGCGTCCTGGCCTGGTGCAACGAAGTGGCCGCCCTCCCCGTCCGCAACTTCCGCAAAACCTTCCACCCCGAAGCCTGGAAAGTGGACGGCGAGCGGCTCAACAACGCCCGGGTCGCAACCTACGGCTGCCCGAACTGCACGATGCGCTGCGGCATCACCATCCACGACGCCGAGGGGCGGGAGTCCGAGCTCGATTACGAGAACATCGCCCTGCTCGGGCCGAACCTGGAGATCTTCGACCTGGCCCAGGTCGGCTCGCTCAACTACCTGTGCGACGACTACGGAATCGACACGAGGTCAAGCGGCTGCGTCCTGAGCTTTTACGCCGACGCCATCGACCACGGCGCCGTCGCCGGCGATTTCAAGTTCGGCGACGCGGCCAAGGCCAAGGATCTGCTGGGAAAGATCGCCCGCCGCGAGGGCGAAATCGGAAACCTCCTGGCCGAAGGCTCGCTCAGGGCGGCCCGGACGATCGGCAAGAATTCCGAAGCCTACGCCATGCAGGTCAAGGGCCTCGAGGTCGCGGCCTACAACTGTAA
>JALHUR010000188.1 GCA_022867325.1 Candidatus Aminicenantota bacterium
CAAGAGCATGGGCGTCCGGGTCAACGAGCATCCCAAGTACACCGAATATTTCCGGTACGCGCAGAAGCTCGGCCTGGGCATCGGCGATCCGGCGGTCATTCAGCACGTCAAGGCGTGACGGGCCAAATGGGCGGGAGGCCCGCTTTTCTTATGCCGGCCAAGAATGTTGGGAGAGCCAAGAAAGCCGAGAAGCTCAAGATATTCCGGATTCTAGCGGGGACTCTCATCCTGGCGGCCGCGTTTTGGGGGCAGGGGAGGGACCTTCCCCCGGCGGCCGATTTCGCGCCGGGTTGGAGTCTCGGGGAGAAACTCGTTTTTGTGAAGGGCAACCTCTATGATTTCATAGACGGCGGCGCCGACCTCTACCTCGAGTTCGGGTTCGAGCGGGTCCTCGTCCAACGCTATAAGAATGGCGAGGCCGAGCTGACTCTCGAAGCCTACGAGATGACGGACGCGGACGCCGCCCTGGGGATTTATCTCATGAAGTGCGGCGTCGAGACTCCGCTTCCGGACATCCCGGCCCGGAATACCGGCGAGCCCGCCCAATTGACGATCGTCAAGGGGCGCTATTTCCTGCATGTCAACAGCTTCTCTCCCGGGGCCGACCTGCTGCCCGACATGGTCCGCCTGGCCCGGCGCGCGCTGGAATCCGTCGTCGATGATCGTCCCGGCCGTTGGCTCGACCTCCTGCCCGTCGAGGGCCGCATCCCGGGGTCGGAAAGGATCGTGCGGGGACCGAACGCCCTCCAATCCATCTATACCCTCGGCGAGGGCGACATCCTCCTCTTGGGCGGCCGGCTGATCGCTGTCGCCGGGGACTACAAGAGCGAGAGCGGCCCTTGGACGCTCGTCATCGTGCCCTATCCGGATGAAACCGCGGCCGCGGCCTCGCTCTCCCACCTCCGCGCGCATCTGGACTCGTACCTTAAAGTCACGGACGAACGGGGAGACGGCTTCGTCTTCAAGGACTTCAAAGAAAAGTTCGGGGCGGTGGAGCGTAAAGGCCCCGTTCTTGAAATCCGATTGAACCTGTCGAGCGCTTTTGACGCACTACACTAGGTTCCAAACAATATTTTCTTCTTTATAATTTCAGCGCCGACGGAAAGAAGTCCCTTTTTCTTACTGAGGATAATTTCCTGTATCTTTTTGACCCGTTCGCCGACGCTTCCGCGGAAAAATAAGCAGCGCTCAACGGCAATCGCGATAATCAGTGTCTAAAGGAGATAAATCGGGTCAACCTCATCGAGAGGAGTGCTCCACCCGAAAAAACATGGATTTCGTCCACTCCCTCGGAAGCGCCACGTTCGCTTGATCAATCGGATTCGAGAAAAATCGCTTCTGTAAACGTCTATCCATTTGCACTGAGCGACGAATCATGACCCCTTGACTTATACACTATTATAGTGTACACACTAATAGTGTAGAAAGAAAGGTCAGGCAATGCTTAAGAACATTACGCTCAGCGCGGAGGAGGAATTGATCCAAAGAGCCCGCGACAAAGCCCGGAGGGAGCGGACAACTCTCAATGCGACCTTCCGCTGCTGGCTGAACCAATACGTGAACCGGAGTTCTAAGACGGCCGACTACGCGTCCCTAATGGACTCCTTAGGTTATGCTCGGCCGGGACGAAAAATTTCCCGAGACGAATTAAATGAGCGATAAATTCTTCCTCGATACGAACGTCTTCATTTACACGTTCGACGAGGATCACCTCGAAAAGCGCGACCGGGCTAGGGCACTCGTCGCGGAGGCGCTCGCGGAATCCCACGGCGTCATCAGTTACCAAGTCGTCCAGGAATTTCTGAACGCCGCCCTCCGGAAATTTTCGAAGCCGCTCACGTCTTCCGACGCGGAGCGCTATCTCACGATCGTCCTTGAACCCTTGTGCTCGGTTTATGCGAGTGTCGAGCTGTTTCACCAAGCCATCGAGATCTCCCGCCGCTGGAAATATGCGTTTTACGACTCGCTCGTCATCGTTTCCGCCCAGCAGGCCGGCTGTTCCGTTCTCTATTCCGAGGATCTTCAGCACGGGCAGACAATCGGCGTCCTCAGGATCCTCAACCCTTTCGTTTCCCCCAGCACCGATTTATAGTCTAATCTTTTTTCTATATCCGAGAATTTGATAAGGAACCTTCCCAAGACGCCGCGGGTCTTCTTCTTCGATCGATCAAATACCCCAGGCTTTCAACTGTTCCCTGACCTTGCGGGCCGGTTCATATTCCGGGTCCGCATCATGCCAGATCATTTCCGCTTTTTTCAGAAAATTCAACGCCTCATCCTTTTTTCCCGTTTCCCAATAAAGCTCCGCGGCTTCCCGGTTGAGTCCCGCATCGAACGGCGAAATCAGCAGGGCCTTTTTGAGCGAGTCCTCCGCCTTGTCATATTCCTTGAGATAGCGGTAACAGGCGGCAAGATTCCGGTCTGTTATAGAAATTCCCGGGGATAGTTTTTCCAATTCCAGGTAATATTCGACGGCTTTGGCATACTCTTCACGGATTTGGGCGATTCGGCCCCGAGTCCTCAAAATATACGGCTGCAGCGCATCCACTCCCATCGCTTTGATCACGGCCTGGATATCCGGAAGGCATGTCTCGGCCTCATCCGCTTTTTTCTGTACAAGATAAGCCTCGATATATCCCATGGCGAGGAATTTATCCCAGGGGGGAGTCGTCTGCTTCTTCAGAAGCGCCAGACCCTGAAACGCTTCGGCGCTTCTGCCGTTCAACACCAGGAGTTCGGAGCGAAAGATCTCTTCGAACATGACAACTAAAGGGGCGGAGAATTTCTTGTATTCCGCGATTTTTCTATCGAAATATTCCAGGGCTTTTTTCATCTGCCCGCGCCGGCTGAAATAGCCTTCCAGCGCATCGTACACTTTGTATTTGTCCTCCTCGGAATCCGCCGCCGACAGAGCCTGTTCATAAATCGCCAGGCTCTCGGCGAATCGTCCCAATTCGAATTCGCTTTTTCCGGATTCGATCAGGATGCCGATATCGCCGGGGCTGATCAGCAGGGCTTTCTGAAAAAACTCCCGGGCCTGGTCATGCTCGCCCTGTTTGCGTTTGATCTTTCCCAGCGCCACGTCGGCTTCGGTTGAATTGGGGAAAAAGCTCCCATATTCGCGGTAATACTTCTCGGCCTGGGCATTGTCTCCCTTTTTTTCATACAGGTTGGCGATCTCCAGAAGGATTGGCCGGTTCTGAGGGTCTATCTCCTGGATCTTCCGGTAGTCGGCCAGGGCCAAGTCCAGCTTATCGCGCATAGAATAAAACAGGGCCCGCAAATAGTAAGTGCTGATATCGTCCGGGTATAGGCCGATCATCATATTCAGGACCGCCATCTGTTTCTCCGGCTCCTGCATGGCGTAATAATAGTCGACTTTCGTGAGGTACTGTTGCCGTTCCGGCAATTTGTAGGATTGCTGCAGCAGCGTTTTTTGGATCGATTTCCACTCCGCGGTTTTGTTGGTCAAGACAAACAGCGCCGAAAGCTCCAGATTGGCGTAAGCGAAGGACGCGTCCGCTTTGACGGCTTGTTCCAGCGATTCAATGGCTTTTGTCCAGTCCTGGTTGAGTATCATCTCATTGATAGCGTCGGTATAGAAGCGGGCCGCGGGGAGGGAACGGGTGAAAATGTCTCCGACCGGGAGATCGAGGGTTTTGGCCGGATGGCCGGAAGGAATCTCCAGCCCCTGTTTCACGCGGACGGTCAGTTGGTCGACGGCCGCGAATATGTCCGCGTTGACGATGGCCCCCTGATCCATCGTTTTCATGTCTTCGGTGCGGACCAGGGAAAAATCGATCCGGAAATCCGCGTCTTGCCTGGCGATTCCCCCGGACAAAAAATAATCCTGATGAACATCTCCGGCGATTTTTTTCATGAGCATCGGAGGAAGCCCGATACCCGATGGGAAACCGGCCTCCTTGATTTTATTGAGCACATAGTAGTCCAACCCCGTGAGATTCCGCGTCCTGGGCGAAAGCGTCTCGATATACATATCCTGGGAGAAGTCGATTTGCAGCATATAAGGAACGGCATACTGCAGCCAGTCGTTCTCTTGGGCGCCGCTCCGGTTCTCGAAGAAAAAGAGGGCGATCTTCTTGCGGAACTGGCTCTTGGGAATGATTTTTTCCACCGCCTTACCCGATTCGTCGCTGACCTTCACTTTTTTCTGGGTCGAACCCAGGTCTTTGCCGGAAAAAAGAAAAAACGCCAAACAGACCATCGCAGCCATATTGATCGGGATGCCGAAAACCTCGGCGCGATGCCATCTGTTTTTCCCGGGCTTTCCATGGAAATAGGCGACGATGAGAATCGAGGGGGTCATCGATAAAAAGATGATTAACGCCAGGTCGGGCAGATGAGGGGAGAGGGCATAGCGGTTGACGATCCAGTCGATGAACTGCAGTATCGTCCAGCAGGCCGCCAGGTAAATGCAGAGTATTTGCGGCACCCGTCTCGACAGCAGCCTCTTGAATAAAGTTGGGCTCTCGTCACCAGTTTTGTTTTGCATGAGTATCCTCTTTCCCGGATCCGCGAAAATGAAGTATAGATTCGCCCCGCGGAATAGTCAATTCAATTCATCTGCATCCCTTATCGTCTGAGATAAACCTTCGGGCATAGAAAGGCGGCGGGCTCTAAATTGACATCCCGTTCCATCCTGTTTTATCATCCGCGAAGACGGAAAAAAGGATATCCCGTGAAAAAACGCCTTCTCAGCCTTCTGATCATCTTGGCGTCGGCTTCCTTCGTATCCGCGCAGGATTGGTTTCAAGGAACCCTGGAGGAGGCTTTCGCCAAGGCCAAGGCCGAGAACAAACTCGTCCTGGTCGATTTCACCTCCTACGCCTGACCGAGCTGTAAACTGCTCGTGGAGCAGTTCTACGAGAATCCCAAATTCGGGAGTTTCCTGAGCAAGAGTTTCGTCCTCTACCGGGTCTTCATCCAGGATCCCGCCGGGGAGCCGACCTTTAACAGGTACGCCGTCAAGAGCACGCCGACCGTCATGGTTCTCGATCCGGACGGAGCGGAGATCGACTGGTTCGTCGGCTACGGCCCGCCCCCCGAGAAATTTCTGGACAAGCTCGACAAGGCCTTGCGGGGCGTGGACACCTTCAAGAACCTGTCGGCGAGGTACGTCCGGGATCCCGACAACGTGGAAGTTCTCTTCAAGCTCGGTCAAAAGCAGGATCAGCGCTTCCGGAGCAAGACGGCGGCCGAGCTTTACGGCCGGGTTTTGGCCCTCGATCCCGGCGGGACCAAAGGCGCGACTGTCTTCCAGAACGAGAAAGTCAGCTACGCCCAGTACGCCCGGTTTAACCTTGGCTATCACGCTCTCGCCGAGAAAACGGACGTTTTGCAGCTCAAGGCCTTCGTCAAGGCCTATCCGGATTCGGCGATCGTCAAGGAAGCTTACGAGCTCATGAGCACCGATCTCTACCTCAACAATGCCTCGGGAGCGGAGGCCGAGGCGTTCTTCCAAGAATACGCCGGCCGTTTTCCCTCCGATCCGGCCGCCCTCAATTCCTGGGTCAGGCGTATCCTCCGGGATAAGGCTCCGATCGCGAAAGGCATTGAGCTGGCCGAGAAAGCCGCCGCTTTGTCTCGGGCCAAACCCGATCCGGAGATCCTCATCAATCTGGCCGGCATATATCTTTTAAAAGGCGACAAGTCTAAAGCGATCTCGGCCGCCGAAGACGCGGCGAAGATCGCGGAAGACAGATGGCTGTCCAAGATCGCCGGCGTCTTTCTCGAAGCGGGGAGAGAAGACCGGGCGCTGGCCGTCTACGGCCCTGATTATGTGAGGAAGAATTATAAAAAGGGTTTGGGGCTTACCCGCTATATGAATTTCTGGATGAATAGGGATACAAACTTGGAAAGCGCCCTGGATGCCGCGAAGCGCGCGGTCGAGTTGATGCCCGGCAATTTCATGGTCTGGAATTGGATGAGCCGGATCTATCTCAAGCGGATGAACTACCCGGAAGCGCTCAAGGCCGCCGAGAAAGCCCTGGCCGCCGCTCCCCAGGACGGTAAAGCCCTTGTTCAGGTCACTCTCGATGAGATCAAGTCGAAGATGGAAAAGGACAAACGGAGGCGCGATTCATAAATGGTCGCAGCGGCGGATGACCGGCCGGGGCACGTCCGTACCGTCTTTCTCTCGAGCGAGGATTTGGCGCCGCCGGCCTGGAGCGGAGGGGACCCCCAATCCTGCCTGGTGTTCAACCCCGCCGTCCTCCGTTTCAAGAATCGACTGCTGCTCGCCTACCGGGTGGCCCCTCGGGACAGGCGCCGCCGGATCGCCGTCTGCGCTCTCGATCCGCAATCGTTGACGGCGCGCCGCGAGACGGTCGTCCCGCTTTCCGATTATATCCCCGAGGGGAGCCGCTGGCAGGGCGATCCGCGATTCTTCGTTTTCAACGAGCGGCTCTTCCTGCATTACAACACGGGCGAGGTGTCTTTGCCCAATCAGATCTACCTCGTGGAATTGGATGCCGACGACCTCAAACCGATCAGCCGGGCCAGGTCCTTGGAATTGGACGGCCCGCGGCAACCCAGCGAAAAGAACTGGTTGCTGTTCGAGCATGACGGCCGAGTCCATGCCGTTTACTATCCGGCTCCCCAGATCATCCTCACGGTCGATTGGAAATCCGGCGGAGTCCTATCCTGTCGAAAGACCTATCGGACGGAGTGGGATGCTTCTTCCTACATTTCGAAATACGGGACTCCGCACGGGGGCGCTCCGCCTGTTCGGATAGGGGACCGCTACTCCGCGTTTTTCAATTCCTCGTTCCGGATTCGGACGCCTCCCGGCGAACATTCCCCGGAGATCCACGGTTCGGAGGGGCAAACGCCGGCGGGCTATCTCCGGTATGTGAGCGGTTACTACGAGTTCGCCGCGGTGCCTCCGTTCGCTCCGCTCCGCTTCATACCGAGGCCGGTCCTGACTCCCGCGCCTTACCTGAAGCCGGGGCATTCCGATCCGTTATGCGCGGATTTTGAGGGAGTCGTATACACGAGCGGGGCCGTCCGCCAAAACGGCCATTGGCTGGTTTCTCACGGGTTGTTTCACCGGCATTGCTGTCTGAGCATCCTCAGGCACGAGGATCTCGTTGCGGCCTGCGAGGATGCCGGCCCGCTCAGTCCGGCGCGCTGACATTGGGGCCGGCTAAGGAGATTTGGCCGATCGGCGCCGGCACTCCCGGATCAGCTCCTCGAGTCTTTGCCGGTCGGCCTGGGACAACCCGTTCGCGAACCGCTTTCGATAGTCCACGAAGATCCGCTCGGCCCGGGCCGGCTCGTTAATATCCAGGCAGGCCATCCCCAGGTTATAAAGAGCGTCGCGGTAACCGGGCTTGAGATCGAGGGCTTTTTCGAAGGCGCGGACGGCATCGTCCGGCTTTCCGCTCAGGCGGGCGATGACGCCCATGCCGTTGAAGGCCGCGGCGTCTTGGGGATCGTTTTCGACGGCTTTGGCAAAGTCGTCCGCCGCTTTTCGGGCCGCGGCGCCGTCCTTGGTCCGCAGGAATTGGGACAGGAAGAGCGTTCCCCTGTTGACATAGATGGAGGCGGAACTCGGATCGATGGCCAGCCCCGTCTCGAAAGCCTCCAAAGCCTTGTCGGCGGCCCCTTTGTTCGCGTAGGCGATCCCCAGATAGTTCCAGATCTCCGGATCCTGCTCCATCTCCCGAATCGAGGTGCCGGTCACGGCCTCGATGACCTCGTCGAAACGCCCGGCCGCGATCAGAAAATTGACATAGGTCGAAAAAATGGCGAAGTTGGCCGGAAGCAGGGCCAGGCCGTCCTCCAGCACCTTGATAGCTTCATCCAAGCGGCCTTGCTCTTTATAGAGCGTGGCCAGATTCGAGTAGGCGACGTCGATATCTTTCCGTTCGGCGATGACCGCCTTCAGCATCGCCTCGGCCCGGCCGGCCTGTCCCGCCCGCAGCAAGTCCTTGGCTTCCATGGCCCTGTTGTGAAAGGGAAGGACCGTCTTGATATCGTCCCTGGGGCCGTAACTCCGCTTGGCCGGCGTCTGGCCCGAAACGTATCCCAGGCTGCGCAGCTTCCTCATTGTTTCGGCGTCCATGGTTTGGCGCGAATTCTTCCCGTCCGCCGAGGAGGCGGCCCGCTCCATCTGTTTTTTGAGCGATTTGCGCTGGTCGTCCCAATCGGCGCGGCCCGCCAGGTTGGCGAGTTCGGAAAAATCCTTGGCCAGATCATAGAATTCCGGGATCGGGGAATCGATGTATTTCTTCCGGTCCTGGATGATTCCACGCAATGGCGCCCATCCCCGGCTGTAGTAGGGGTAGAGCGATTCGAAATAGAGCGGCCGCGCCGGCAGCTTCTTCCCCCGGACGGCGGGGAGCAGGGAGATCCCCGGCAGGCCGGACGGCGGCTTGATGTCGAGAGCGTCGCAGATCGTCGGGAAGATGTCGAAATGAGCGACGTAATCCTCCGAGCGGCCGGGGGACATCCCCGGCACGCGGATGATCAGGGGCACCCAGATCGTCGCGTTGTAGGCGAAGTAAGCGTGGGTGGATTCCCCGTGCTCGCCCAGCGACTCGCCGTGATCTCCGGTCAGGACGACGAGCGTGCTGTCAAGAAGCTTCGTCTCTTCCAGACGAGCGAGCAGCGGGCCGAGTGCGGAATCGACGTAGGCCACTTCCCCGTCGTAGGGGCTGTCCCGGAACCGCGCGTCGAACGGGGGAGGCGGCAGGTAGGGCTCATGTGGGTCGAAACAATGGATCCAGAGGAACCAGGGCGAGGCCTGATTGCCGGCGAGCCAGTCCATGGCTTTTCCCACGACGGCTTCGGCCTTTCTCTCGACGTAGAAAGCCGAGCCTCTGGAGCTCTGGCTTCCGTAGTCGTCATCGTAGAGGTCGAATCCCTGGTCGAGCCCGAACCGGGAATCGAGCGGATAGGCGCCGACAAAAGCCGCCGTCCGGTACCCTTGCTTCTTGAGGTGCTCGGCCAGCGTCCACAGCTCGGGCCGGACGACGAATCCGGAATTGTCATGGACGCCGTGCGAAAGAGGGGTCGTACCCAGGAGGATATTGGTATGAGAGGGAAGCGTTGTCGGCGTATGGGCGAATGCCCGCGTGAAGATCGTACCCCCGGCGGCCAGTCGGTCGATACGGTCGGTTCGGACACGATCGAACCCGTAGCAGCTGAGCCGGTCGGCCCGGAGCGTATCGATCGTGATCAGGAGAATGTTCCACTTCCGGGCCGATTTCGCCGCCGAAAGGGAAGCGGTCCCGATCAGCGTCCCCGCCGCCAGCAGCGTCCCGAGAACGATCCTGAAGAGATCCCGATTTTCGCTCATGTCAGGATCAAGTGTATCAAGATTTTAGGGCGCGGGCCATCCGGTCGTATTCCCGGCCGATCTCGTAGGGGAGGTGGCGACTGAAGGGATCCAGGAAGGCCTTGATATCGGCCAGCTCCTCGTTCCATTCCCCGGGCTTGATGGCGAACAGCGTTTCGATTTTGTCCTTGGGGATGGTGAGGCCGTCGAGGACGAGGTCTTTGACGTGGGGGACGAGCCCGAGGGGAGTCTCCTTGGCTCCGACCTTCCCGTCGATCCGGTCCAGGATCCATTTGAGGACGCGGGCGTTGTCCCCGAACCCGGGCCAGATGAACTTGCCCCGCTCGTCGACCCGGAACCAGTTGACGCCGTAGATCCGGGGCGGACGGGAGCAGAGGCTTCCGATGTTGATCCAATGCCGGAAGTAGTCGCCCATGTTGTAGCCGCAGAAGGGGAGCATGGCGAAAGGATCCCGCCGTAGGACGCCGACCTTTCCGGCCGCCGCCGCGGTCGTCTCGGAACCGGTCCGGGCGCCCATGAACACGCCGTGGGGCCAGTTGAAGGATTCGGTCACGAGGGGGATGAGCCGGG
>JALHUR010000189.1 GCA_022867325.1 Candidatus Aminicenantota bacterium
AAGAGATCCGGGACTTCATCGTCAGGGAGCTGGGGGAGAGGGAATCGTTCGACCCGGACCTGGCGTACGCCAAGCTCTCGGGGCCTCCCTGGTATGCCCGGAGCGCCGTCCTCAGGGTCCTGGCCGCGAGGCGGCCGGAGGGGGCCGTCCGGCACATCGAGCGTGTCCTCGGCGACGCCAACGCGGACGTCCGGAAGTGCGCCGCCGAGGCCCTGGGCGAGATCGGCGGGAGGGACGCCCTCAGATTCCTGGTGCGGCTGAAGAAGGACCAGAGCCCCTATGTGCGGCTGGCGGCCGAGGAGGGGTTGAGGAAGGCAAGCGAGATCAAGTTCAGCCTTTAGTCGGCGCCGGACCTGCACCCCGGCCCTCAGCAGGTCAAAGGGAATTCCGGAGAATCAGGAATCTGACCGTTCAAAACACATATGAGGCTCGTCCTTCGGGCAGGATCCCTGGCTGTTCGGAAAAACCCCGGCCCCCGCGAACTTGCAGGTCACGAGCACGTGCTCTTGGGACTTGCCCCTGTAAAGAATGACCAACTCAGGTTTGATCCATACTGCTTTCATATCCTCGCTCCTTTAACCCGCTAAAGTTAATGTGACGTTATTATAAGCCGCTCATTCTCGTTTGTCAAGCCCCTGTCCGCTCCCCAGGGCTTCCGCCCGGGCCCTGGCCGTTCCGCAGAAAAATTCGACGGGGACGTCCATCTTCCCGGATTCGAGGTAAGCCAGGGCCGGACACCACTGGCAAAGCCCGATGACCGGGCAGGAAGGGCAGGTTTTCAGGAAGTCCGGCCTCTCGGACGCAAGGCCCCTCACCCGCGGCACGAGAGTCCGCCATGCCTCCCGGAGGCCGCCTTTTTGCAGGTCATAGACGCAATCCGGGTGAGCCAGGGAAGAACATAGGCGGAATTGCCCGTCATAGCCCAATGAGAAGCTTTCCAGACCCGCCCCGCAGGTGAATAGAGGGACGGGCGCATTCCAGCCGAGGCCGGCCCCCGGCCGGATCCCGCATTTTTTCCGAAGCTCCCGGAACCGGTCCGGATCGGCTCTTTCGAGACGGACGATGTCTTCCGGAGCGAGCCGCTCGGCCCGGATCTCCGCGTTCCGAGCTTCGTCCCCGTCGTATCTCAGGTGGAGGAAGGGATCGAACCGAAAATAATCCTTGGTCCGGGCACGGCAGAAGGCGGCGATGGCGGGGAACTCATGGACGTTAGACCTGAGGGCCATGGCCTTCAGCCGGACCTTGACCCCGCTCCCAAGGAGAAGATCGAGCCCTTTGAGGAACGCCGCGAACGATCCGGAGATCCGGGTGACCTTTTCATAGGTTTCCCGGGTCACTCCATAGACAGAAACCTCGACGTCGCGGGGGGGGTAGGCTTTGAAGAGCCGGACATGTTCCGGCCCGATGAGGGCGGCGTTGCTGAAGACCGAGACGAGCAGGCCCTTTTTCTTGAGGAGGATGTACACATCGGCGAAATCCTCCCGGAGGAGAGGCTCGCCTCCGCTGAGCAGGCACCAGAACGCGCCCAGGGACGCCGCCTCGGAAGCGATCCGGGCGATCTCGGCAAGGGAGAGCTCCCGGCCCTTGGCCGCGGCGTCCCCGGCCGGCAGATTGATATAACAATGCCGGCAGTTGTTGTTACAGCGGGCGGTCAGGTCGAAATCAAAGGAGAACAGCGGCCGCCCCTCGACCGCCTTTTTCCAAAGCCGGAACTCCGGGAGCGGCAGGGAGGAAACGTAGCCTTTTTTCATGTGACCGAGCCCTTATTCCGGCCAAAGGCCCGGAAAGCCCACGTGATGAGGCCCCTGGCCGACAGGGCCGCGACAAGACCCTTTTCCGGGCCTATGCCGAGCCTGACCCGCCGCCCGTTCCTCTCCACCCTGTCCACGACGCCGATGATCCCCGACGCGGCCACGGGATAGTCCGCGATCGGCTCATGGTCTCCTTTGAGCGCGAACCCGGCTTCGGTTCCGCCCACGATCCTATGGACGGCCAGATGGCCGTTCATGGGCCGGACATAGGCGGCGACCGCCCCCTTCCGGAGGTCCGTCTTTTTGCAGGGCCGGACCGTGATCACGTCACCGTCACGGATGAAGGGCGACATACTGTACCCCGAAGCGCGGAATCTGATGCGAACGCCCTTGGCCAGGACTTCGGACAGTAGCCCCAGGAGGTCCTTTCCCGAAAGCGGGAGCTCCCGTCCGGCGCGGACCCTCGGGGAGGGCCTGTTCTCAGACAACCTCAACCACGATCCTCCTCTTGACGAGTTCCTCTACGAGCCCAAGGACGTCCTCTTCGATCTCCTCCGGGTCGCCTTCGAATTGGGCGGCCAGTTCTCCGATGATGGCCTTCAGGGGCTTCCGGCCGTCGAGCCCCTTCCAGATCGCCCGCCCCGACGCGTTGAACGTGAAGAGCTCGTCCTCTATATCGCCGATCCCGGCGGTCAGAGGAACGATGATGAGTTCTCCCTCGATCTCCCGGGCCACGATCTCTTCCGAGGGTTTGAAGATCCTGTCGAGACCGGTCCTATCCGTCATGTCAGCCTCCTTTGCGTGCCGTATCCAGGGACTTCAGCCGTTCCAGGGCGCCGGCTTCCGTGAATTCGCCGACCCGTGCCTCCCAGTCCGCCGCCTCCCAGGCCCGCTCGCCGGCGGCGAGGAGCCCGAGCCGTCTCGCCTGGACATGGGCGGCTTCGCAGAAATAGGCCGCCGGCGTATCCAGGGTCCCGGATTCCATCCAAGCCTTTCCCGGACATTGTTCACAGAAGCCTCGGAGGGGACAGCGGGCGCAGGTTTCGAGATAACGGGGATGGGCTGCTTTCCTGCGCCGCACGGCGGGGAAAAAGCCCTCCAAGGCGTCCTTCAGGCTTCCCGCGCCCAGGTCGTAGACGGTTTCGGGATGCCGAACGAGAAGGCAGGGCTGAAGGATCCCATAAGCGTCCACCGCGCAGGATGCGACGCCCGCCCCGCAGGTGAAGAGCCGGTCGTCCCTCCTTCCCGAGTAGCGCGTCAGGAACGCTTTCAGCCCCCGCACGTATTCTCCGGCGTTCCGCATCTGGATGTCCGCCCCGCGTTCCGGGTCCGGTCTCGCCCGGGTGATCTTCCTGTTCTTCGCCTGGTCCCCGCGGGCGTGGAGCACATAAAAAACGGAGACCGACGGCGGCCTGTCCATGCCGGGGAGGACCTTCGCCCATTTCTCGAAAGCCGCGAGGTCCCCGCCGCCGGATGGGAGGAAAGCCCCCTTGACTGTGAAGAGGACTTTCCGTTCCCGGAGGACCCCGATACCGGCCATGGCCGCGTCAAACGATCCGGGTGCCCGCGACAGGGTTTCGTAGGTTTCCCGGGTCATCCCGTAGAGGGTAACCTCGAGGGGCTCCAGGGGCGGGACCCGGGCCAGGAGGTCGGCCAGGCGAGGAGAGACGAGGGTCGCGTTGGTGAAGACGGCGGCCTTCAATCCCAGCTTTCGGGCGGCGAGGTAGATCTCCTCGAAATCCTCCCTCAGCAAGGGCTCCCCGCCCGTGAACCGGACGCTCAGACAGCCGAGCGACGCCGCCTCGGCCAGGATGCCCCCGATGCGTGCCGCGGACATCTCCCTGTCCCGCGCCTTCGCGTCGCCGGCGGGACGGTTGATATAGCAGTGCAGGCAATCGTTGTTGCAGCGTTCCGTGAGCTCGATGTCGATATGTTCCAGGCGCGGCCCCCCCCGGACCCAAAGTCCGGCCTTATCCGATCGCGTGCGGGTCACATACCCGTCCCCGTCCTTAGGCGGCACTTCGGTTCTCCCCCCCGCGGCCCACGGCGGGAGACGGCAGGACCGTCACGAAGTCGTTCAGAACATCGACGATCCTTCCGCTCCTATCGAACAGGAGCTCATGGCAGGGCACGCGGCGGCCGATGTCTTCGACGAGCCCGAGCATGTTCTCCCACCAACCCGCGGTCACGTGGGGCTTGATGAGACAGCTCAAGAGCCCGGAGGCGACGTCCTGTTTTTTCGTCATCGGGACGAAGCGGTTCTCCCCAGACTTTCGGAGGAAGAAGATCCCCGCGAGAGGAGCCGAAGAGGACGAAACGTCCGGGATCTCGCCGTGACTCCACGTCCCGTGGACCAAGAAGCCATCCGGCCCCTTCCGGATGATCATGCGGTCGTCGCAGAGGATCTCGGCCCGTCCCTTGAGCATCTTGACCATCGTGGACTTTCCGGCCTCCGAATGGCCCATAAAGAGGAGCCCCCGGCCCTTGAAGGAGACGCCGCTCGAGTGGAGGTAACAGGCGTCGCGGGAGGCCAGGAGCTGGGCCACCAGGATCTGGTCGGTGGGGAAAAAGGTCAGGGCCTGGGAATTTCCCCGACGGAAGGCCGAGTCATCGGGGTGGTAAATGGTCCCCCGGGCATAGTCCTTGCTGAACAGGGCCACTTTATGGAGACCCTCGCTGTCGGAGGCGGACGTGACGCCGAGATAGAGCCACGAATCCCCGAGATCGAAAACGGCCCACGGCGGCCTGCGGTAGAGTTCCCTCCCGAGGCGCTTCCGGTCGAGGGGCGGGAGGGAGAACCGGTGGCGGATCTCGACGGTGTCCTCCCCCGGCCCGTCGGCCTCGAAGGCCCTGAACTTCGGGTCGAAGGTCCCCGCCGCGAACGGGATATCCGATTCAACCCGGATCGTGATGCCGGCGATGCGATAATAGCGGACGTTGTTCTTCATCCGGGCTGCCTCGATCTTCCTTTTTCCCTGGTCACCGCGAAGCAGGGCCGCGACTTTTCTGCGGCTCGAGTGATCGCTCATGATGATTCCACCGACATCTTTATACGTTCTCCTCCAGGGTTAGACCGGTAAAAACGTAGTCCATTATACCCGGACATCAAAGATTTTGACATTCCCAAGCCCCCCGGTCAATGGCCCGTGCGGAGGATTCCATGGGTGATATTCGGGCGCATCGCCTCCCCCCAAAAGGCGATGCCGTCCGGCCTTAAGCACCCCCTGAGGGATTCGCCCGCCTCGACTCCAGGATGAACGTCACGGGGCCGTCGTTAACGATATGGACGGCCATCACAGCCTGGAAGACCCCGGTCTCGATCCTGATCCCGCGCCCCCGGACCGAATCCACGAAATGGGAGAACAGGGCTTCGGCCCGGGCCGGTTCTTCGGCGCCGTCGAAGCTCGGCCTCCGTCCCTTCCTGACCGATCCGGCGAGAGTGAATTGCGAAACCGCCAGGGCCTCGCCGCCGACATCGGCCAGGGACAAGTTCATCTTCCCGGCTTCGTCAGGAAAAATCCGGAGTTCGACGGCCTTCAGGGCCAGATGTTCGGCATCCCCTTCGGTGTCCCCTTTCTCGATCCCAACCAGAAGGCAGAGCCCGCGGCCGCTCCGGCCCACCGTCCGGCCCTCGACCTCTACCCGGGCCTCCTTCACGCGCTGCAGGACGATTTTCATCGGTTGACTTTAAGGGGTGAATAGTTTATCATATCCCCCTTAAAAGGAGAAAACGATGGCCCATCACAAATCCGCGATCCGGCAGGAGCGGCGCAGCCTCCGCCGAGCCGCCGTCAACAAGCAGAACAAGTCCGCGATCCGCTCCCAAGT
>JALHUR010000190.1 GCA_022867325.1 Candidatus Aminicenantota bacterium
GTCGTTGTCGATGCCTTCCTGACCGAGAAGCTCGTACTCGCCCTTTTCTCCGGGTTTGACCGGAATGAGGACTCGATGGTCCTCGGGGTGGAGCTTGTAGCTTCCGTAGGGGTCCTTCTTCCGCATCATAGTGATCGATCCGTCGCCGTCGAGGTCCTCCGGCCCGTCCTCGTCGACGGCGCCGTCCCGGTCGTCGTCGAAGGGAACCCAGCCGGTGCGGGGCGAATTCGGGTCGGACGGTGGATGGATATAGTACTCGCGGCTGTCGGGGTTCATGGTCGGGACGACATAGAAGGCCCGCTCATCCAGAAGCCGGGTCGCCAGGTCCGTCTTGCCGAAATTCTTGAGAAGGTACCAGACCATGTAAAGGGCGACTTCGCTGCCCTGGATCTCGTTCCCGTGGATGTTTCCGTCCACGTAGTAACCGGGCTTGTGCTCGGCCGGACCCGTCTTGGGATTATTGAGAATGACCGCCCAAAGATCGCGGCCCTGGACGGACTTGCCGATGGATTGCAGGGTCACGAGCCGGGGATAGGCTTTCTCGAGACTTTTCAGCGCCTGAGTCAGCTCGGCCTGGTCGTAGAAATGGTCGAAGCTGAGCCGGATATCGTCGGCCGCCGCCGCGCCGGACCAGGTTATAAGTCCGGCCAGCAGGATAAGCGCCGCGGCTTTGAGGAATGCGCTTTTGATTTTCATCATGTCCTCCCTGTTCACTTCAGGACGAGCTTGGCTTCGGCCGTGCCCAGCCGGGGCGACCAGGCCGAGACGGTGATGCCGGATCCCTTCGGGCCCCGGACGGTCCATTCGAGCTTTCTCGTTCCGTCGCTGCCCTCAAGGAAGGGGATGGATTCGATCGGTCGGCCCGAGAAGAGAGTCTGGCCCGAGGCCGTCTTGAGCCGGACCGTGATCGGCCAGGCCGTCTGGGCCCGGCGCCCCTGGGCGGTCGAGGTCGGGAACCAGCCGTTGTTCGCGAAAAAGACGGTCAACCGGTAGAGGTCCTGGCCGAGGGCCTCGACCTTCGTCTCTTTGATGGAAAGCACCGGGAGCTTGGCCATGAGCTTCAGGTAAAAATCGACGCCGAATTGGACGGGCTTTTCCATGTCGGCGGCCGGCGGGTTGAGCTTGAGGTAGGGGATAAAGCCGCCGATCTCGACCTCTCCCAGGGTGGGGTGCTTGAAGGACGTCCAGGCCACGAACCCCTTCCCATTGAGCGCCGCGTCGGACCAGTTCAGGAGATAGGCGTCGGGATGTTCCTCGCCGTCCCCGCCCGGCCGCTTGGGCATCTTTTCCATCATTTCGGCCATCTTAGGGGGCGTGACTTGGCCCGATTTGACCATTTTGAGGAGCATGGCCGCGTTGAAGTTGGGTGGCGCGCCCTGCTCTTTGAGGAAAGCGTCGATCTTGTCCTCGCCCAGGGCTGTGAACTCGTCGGAGGACATGGCCTTGAGCTTATCGGCCGTCAGGGCGTCCTTGGCCGGTTCTTTCTTGGGCTCGGGGACGGCCCACAGGTCCTGGGAGAAGACAGGAACCCCGTATTGGTAGTAGCAGAAGGCCGCGAACGAGCCCTTGCCGACCCCCTTGGCACGCTTCTCGGGGTAGTCGAGCTTGGCCTCCTTGAGGGCGTCCTTGTAGGTTTTCTGGATCTCGTCGAACAGGGGCTGGTCTATGCGGTCAATGGCGATGGCGGGGCCCATCCCGAAGAACATGGCGACCATGTCCTCGGTGATCTCCATGCCGCCTCCGATATTCATGCCCTTGAGGATATCGACGATCTCTTTGATCGTGTATTCCGTATCGGGCTCCAGGCCCAGGAAGCCGGCCATCATTTTCGGGACCTTGACCTTGTCGCTGGCCATCTTGGCCTGGCCCGTCTGCTGCTGGTTGAGGATCGTGTTCTCGGTCGAGAAATTTAGAACGAGGGCGATGTTGCCCCGTCCGGTCAGGAATTTGAGGAGAGTCACCGTCTCGGCCTCGGCGGTCGGGTAAAGCCCCGCCGCCGCGGTGTCGTATTCGAAATCGTGGGGGAAGTTCCGGTTGACCTCGACGCCGCCGGCCGCGTCCTCGTTGTATTCGCCGTCGCCGTCATTGTCCAGACCCTCCGTGTAGAGGGCATAGATCCCTTTCTCGCCCTTCTTGGGGTCCGCCAACCGCATCAAGCGGGGTTCCTTGGGGTCGGGAATGTACTTGCCCTCGGGGTCTTTGACCCTCATCTGGGTGATGAGGCCGTCCTTGTTCAAGTCCTCGGGCCCGTCCTCGTCGCTCTCCGCGTCGAGATCGTTATCGACGGCGCGCGCGTTGGTCCAGCGCTCCCAACGGGGGGAAGCGAACGCCTGGCGGGCCGTATCGGGGTTGAGAAGCGGGGCTATATAGACGGTCGTCCGGTCGAGAAGATCGGTCAGGGCCTTGTCCTTTCCGTAGCCGGAGAGGAGGCGCTCGGCGATGGAGAGAGCCGCCTCGGTTCCGATCAGATGAACCCCTTCGATGTTGGCCGCTACGAAAATCCCGGGCCGGGCGTCCGGGTCGGGCGCGCCCTGGGGCTGAGCGGCCAGGCGGAGCAGCCAGATATCGCTTCCCCCGCTCCCTTTGCCCAGAGATTGGAGCTTGGCGAGCTGGGGGTATTTCGCGGCGTAGCCCTGGAGGACGGCGGCGACCTCCTCGGGTTTGTGGTAGGCCGCGGCCGGACGCAGAGCGGGCGCCGCCATGGCCAAAACCGTGAAGGCGGCCATCAAGACGGGATAACGTCGATGCATCGGAGCCTCCTGGAGGGGATAATGATGTTCAAGGACAAAACATTAACAAAATTCCAGCCGATAGACAACAACGGACCGGATCCGCTCACCGGAGCGGGCAAGCATTTCCGATGATCCGGGATCGTGAAAGAAGCTTTGAAAACGGACCGGAGTGAACTTGGGATTATCCTTTGGGCGGAATGAACTGTTTTCTTGAATAGACGTATTTTATAATGGTTTTCCATGATTGCGACTTGGTTTGAATCGAATCTCGGATCGGAGGTCATATCACATGGATCATCGGTTTTCTAAATCCGTCCCGCTCGCCTTATCGTTCATCGTTATGCTTCTTTCAGGCCCTGTTCTTTTTTACGGCCAAAGCGCCGAAAAAGTTGCGCCGCTGGTCGAAAAAATGACCTGGCGGAACATCGGGCCGGCCCTCATGGGCGGCCGGACGGTCGACCTCGAAGCGGTCGAGAAACAGCCCTGGATCATCTACGCGGCGATCGGCCCCAGCGGCGTCTGGAAGACCGAAAACAACGGCGTAACCTGGTCGCCCGTGTTCCACAAGGAAGCGACGGTCTCGGTCGGCGATGTGACGATCGCGCCCTCCAACCCCGATATCGTCTGGGTCGGCACGGGCGAGCACACCAGCCGAAACAGCGTCACGATCGGGGACGGCGTCTACAAGTCCACCGACGCCGGCAAAACCTGGCAGAACATGGGCCTCAAGGACACCCGGCACATCAGCCGGATCGTCATCAACCCCGGCGACCCGAACATCGTCTATGTCGCGGCGACGGGCCACCTCTGGGGACCCAACCTGGACCGGGGCGTCTTCAAGACCATGGACGGCGGCCGGACCTGGACAAAAGTTCTGTATATCAATGATAACACGGGAATTGCCGACATCGCCCTGGACCCCCAGGATCCCCAAGTACTTTACGCCGCTGCCTGGGAATACCGCCGGCTGCCCTATTATTTTACCAGCGGCGGGCCGGGAAGCGGCCTCTACAAGAGCGCGGACGCCGGCGCGACCTGGACCCGGCTGACCAAGGACCTCCCCGAGGGGATCCTGGGCCGGATCGGGATCGCGGTCGCCCGGAGCAAGCCCGGCGTCGTCTACGCCCTGATCGAGCATAAGGACGGCGGCTTGTGGCGGTCCGAGGACCGGGGCGCGAGCTGGAAGCGGACGAGCGACAAGGAGACTTTCCAGCGGATCAACACCCGGCCCTTCTATTACAGCCGGATCTACGTGGATCCATCGGACGACAAGACGGTCTACGTTCTCTCGACCGGGCTCCAAGTCTCGACCGACGGGGGCCAGAAGTTCCGGCCGATCGGCGCCGGGATCCACCCCGACCACCACGCCTTCTGGATCGACCCCGGCAATCCCCTTCACGTCATCGACGGAAATGACGGCGGGATCGACGTCTCGTACGACGGGGGGCGGAACTGGCTTCCCGTCCAGAGCATGGATTTAGCCGAAGTCTACGAGATCGGAATCGATTTCAGGACGCCCTATTGGGTCTATTGCGGCCTCCAGGACAACGGGAGTTGGGGCGGTCCCAGCCTGAGCCTCGACTCGGCCGGAATCGTCAACGACCAATGGATCTCGATCGGGGGAGGGGACGGCTTCCACGCCCAGGTCGACCCCGAGGATCCGACGACCGTGTACCGGAACTATCAGATGAACGGCCTGTCTCGGTTCAACTTATCCATCAATCAGGCCAAGACAATCCGGCCCGCGGCGCCGCTCGCCCAGCCGGCCTACCGCTTCAACTGGAACACGCCGATCTATGTTTCTCCCCACGCTTCCAAGACGATCTACGTCGGCGGCAATTTTCTGTTCCGCTCCCGGGATCGCGGGGACAGCTGGGAGACGGTAAGCCCCGACCTGACTACGAACGACCCCAAGAAGCAGCAGGACTCGGGCGGCCCGATCAGCCCCGACAACTCGGGGGCCGAGAGCCACTGCACGATCGTGACCATTTCCGAATCCCCGCTCGAAAAAGGCGTCCTTTGGTGCGGTACGGACGACGGGAACCTCCAGGTCAGCCGCGACGACGGCGCGACCTGGACGAACGTCGTCCGACGGATTCAGGGTCTGCCGCCGGCGACATGGTGCTCCCATGTCGAGGCGTCGCGCTTCGCCAAGGGGACGGCCTACGCCGCTTTCGACGGCCACCGCATGGACGACTACGGTACCTATCTCTACAAGACGACCGACTACGGAAAGACCTGGAAATCCCTGAAGGCCAATCTGCCCTTCGGTTGGGTCCATGTCGTCCGAGATGACGTCAAGAATCCGAACCTTCTCTTCGCCGGGACCGAGTTCGGCCTCTTCGGTTCCTGGGACGGCGGATTGAGCTGGCTCAACCTCAAAGCCTCGAATCTGCCCACCGTCGCCGTCAACGACCTCCTCGTCCATCCCCGCGACAACGACCTCATCATCGGGACCCACGGCCGGGGCATCTGGATCCTGGACGATATCGGCTTCCTCCAGGAACTGTCGGACGCCGTCTTGGCCGAACCGCTCCGCGTCTTTGCGCCCCGGCCCGCCGTCGAATGGCTGATGGGGAACGTCCGGGAGAGCTACTCCAAGGCGCCTTTTATCGGGAAGAACCCGGCCTACGGCCTGGGAATCTCGGTTTATTTCCAAGCCGAGCCCAAGGAGAAACCCAAGATCGCGATCATGGACAAGGCGGGCCGAATTCTTTTCGAGCTTCCCCTCATTAAAAAAGCCGGCTTCCAGAGGGAGTTCTGGAGCCTCCAGGCCATTCCCGTGACGCCGGACGGCAAGAAAGTGACGCCTCCGGCTATCGGATATTACTCGCTGCCCCCGGCTCTGCCCGGGGACTACGATATCGAAGTCACGGGCGGCGACCTCAAAGCGCGGACGTCCGGGACGGTCAGGCCCGACCCCCGCTACGATTTCGGCGCGGCGGACCGAAAGGCCCAGTCCGACGCCCTGACCCAGATCCTCGTCCTCTATAAAAAGATGAGCCTGGCCACGACGGCGGCCAAGGACCTGCGCCGCCAGATCAATGAAACCATCAAGCCCGCCCTCGACAAGCCCGAGAACAAGGCCGAAGCCCTCCAGGCGGCCTACAAGACGTTCGATGACGCGCTGAAGCCGCTTGAGGAAGAGATCGTCCCCAAGGAATTTATGGGGATGTCCTCGCGCGCGCTGGCCCTACGGGGCGGCTCTATGATCCAACTGGTCGGGATGCTTGGCATGAGCGTCGTCGGCTATCCCGCCGCGCCCAATAAGACCGACCTCGACCAGCTCAAGGATTTGACAGCCGCCGTCGAGAAAAACGTCGCGGCCCTCAACGAATTTCTCCTCAAGGGTGTTCCGGCCTTCAATCAAACGCTCGAGCAGTTCAAGCTGAAGCCCCTCAAGGCGCCCAAGGAGATCGCCCTCGACTAGGGGGAGGGCGTGCTTCCGGGGGCGGCGCCCGTCGCCGCATGGAAATTGACCCGGAACGAATAGGCTTTCCGGGGGACCATCATGAACGAGTCCGTCAGCCGGACTCCGATCAGGTGTCCGGGCAGAAGCCCGAACAGGAAGGCCTGCTCCTCGACCGGCCAGGATTTATAGCCCGGCGCGAAGCGTTTGCCCGCGGAGAATCCCATTTGACGGGCCCGTTCCTCAATGTCCTGAATAACCTGGCGGGAGATCTCGGATACGGCCTGTGATCCGTAGGCGTCGAGGATGAGGCCGCGCAGGACATCCGTTTCCATGGTCCCGGCTATGATCTCCTCGAGCCTGGGGCCGATCGTGCAGAGACAGAGGGCGACGCGGGCGGCTCCGGCGAAAATGGGATGCTTGTTGGTCTCTTCGTAATCGATGACCGTCCAGAGCGCGGCCGGTTCGACCAGGGTCAGCGCCTCCCGTTTCCCCGCTTCGACGGCCTCCTTGAGCGCAGGCTTGACGTTCTTGGAAGGGCCCTTGAACCCGATCCGGGTCAGGATATTCCGTTCTTCCAGAATGAGGTTGAAGGATGTCCGTTTTTCCATAGGGGCCGATGCGGCACGGTTCGTTAATCTCCGGCCTCGGGCAGTCGGCTCAGGCCGGCTGCCTTGGCCTCGCCGAGCATGATGCGTTCGAGCTCCGTCCGGAGCGGCCGGCCGGCCCGGTTAAGGGGCGTTTGGGCGAGCCGTTTCCGGACGTCCTCGGCCGCCCGGTCGGCCATCGACTTGCGGCCGGACGCCAGCCAGTCCTCGTAAGTGTCCCTGTCGATCAGACTCGGCAAAGTGTGCTCTTTCCGGTACCACTGCTTGGTATGGGGCAAAGATAGGAATTGAGTGGACGCGCTGAGGGCCTCGAACAGGGGAAGGGCCATCGGGGAGTCCCGCTGGGCGATGCCTTCGATCAGACGGTAAGCCATCCCGCAGATTTCGTGGTCGACGGCGAGCTTCTCCAGGCTCTGGGTGCTTTCGAAGTTCAGCATGCCCGGCCCCGAGACGACATTGATCCCGGCCAGGGCCGCCAGGACGGCGCCCAGGGCGGCTTCTAAGCCGGCTTGGGCGTCGATGACCTTGGCGTCGGTCAAGCCCATGTAGGCGTGGGTCGGCAGGCCGAGCGTTTTTCCGATCTGGGCGTAGGCCATGTCGATCATCATGGTCTCGATCGCGCCCATCGGCGTCGTCCCTTTCCTCATGTCGAAGCTGGAGGGCGATCCGCCGAAGATGACCGGAGCGCCTTTCTTCGCCAGCTGGCAGATGGCCAGACCGCAGAGGTTCTCGGCCGTGTGTTGGACGAGCGTCCCGGTGATGGTGGCGGGCGAAGTCGCTCCGGTCATGCCCATCGAGATCAGTTGCGAAGGGAGACCGGCCCGGGCCGCGTCGATCAGGCTCTGAGAGGTCAGTTGGCTCCACTTAAGGGGAGGGGAGGGGCAGGCGTCGAAGATGGCCAGGGGCTTGGCGGCCAGGGCCGCGGCGCTTCCCCGGACAGCCGTCAGCATTTCCAGCATGGGCTTGAAGCTCTCCACCCGGAAGGTCCCGGTGACGACGGGCTTGGCCGAGAATTGGAGGGCCAGGAAGAGCCGGTAGCTGTCGGCGATCGAGCCCGGGACGTCGCTCGGCACGAGGCCCGTGCTCTGGAAGTGGTAGTGGGGGAGGAGGTCGGTCAGCCGGGCCAGCCGGACGAGGTCGGGGCTGACCGGCTTCCGGTGGAGGCCGCTCTCAGGGTCGAGGACGGTGATGGCAGCCGAGCCGGGGTCGAAATGGACTTCGTCCCGGCCGACCAAGAACTCACGGTCACCGCCCCGGTCATAGAGTCTAACCTCGGAAGGCGTGCTCTCCAACGAGTCTCGGACGAGTTTTTCCGAAATCCTGACCCGTTGCGAAGCGCCGTCGACGCGTTGTCCGGCTTCGCGGAAAAGGGCCAGGGCGTTCTCGTTTTCGACGAAGACGCCTTGCCTGTCGAGGAGGACAAGGGCTTCGTCGACGATCGATTGGACGAGCTCGGGTCTGAGGAGCTCGAGCTTGGGACGCAGGGGGGGAGTCATCATGGCGGATTCCTTTCCTCAGCCCCGGGCCAGGAGCGCCATGGCGGCCCGGACGGCCGCCATGGCGTTCTCGCCGTAACCGTCGGCGCCGATCGCGTCGGCCCAGGCTTGGTTGACGGGCGCCCCTCCGACCAGGACTTTGTACTTCGAGCGGACGTTTCGCTGATGGAGGAGCTCGATCAGCCTCTTCTGGTTGACCATGGTCGTCGTCAGCAGGGCCGAGACGCAAATGAGCCGGGCCGACTCGGCTTCGGCTTTTTCGATGAACCGTTCGAGCTTGACGTCGGCCCCCAGGTCGAGGACCTCGAACCCGTGGGCTTGGAGCATGGCCGAGACCAGGTTTTTACCGATATCGTGGATGTCGCCCTCGATCGTCCCGATGACGGCCTTGCCCAGCCGGCTGGCCTGGCGCGACGAGGCGGATAGGGCGGGTTCAAGGACGGCCATGGCCGCCTTCATGCATTCGGCGCTGGCCACCAGCTCGGGAAGGAAATAATCGCCGTTTTCCCAGAGGACCCCCACCTCCTGGATTCCGGCCGCGAATCCTTTATCGATCGACTCGAGCGGGTCCAGCCCGGCCTGGAGACTTTCCCGGGCCAGGCGTTCGGATTCGGCCCGGTTGCCGTCGACGACGGACGTTTTCATGCTCAGTAAAAGATCATCCTTGGCGCTCATGGTATCTCCTTCCTATCGGATTGACTCGGGATCGTCGGTTCCGGAAAAACCAGGGACCGGATGTAGATATCCTGGAATGCGGCGTCCGCCGCGAGCGGGACATGATCGACCGTTTCAGCGATCCTGACGGCCTCGGATCTGGCGCGCCTGGAGAGGAGCATGGCCCGAGCCCCGGCCAGGGAGGCGTTCCCCACGAAGCGAACCTTGGCCAGGTTGATCTCCGGCAGAAGCCCGATCGCCCGGCCGTTTTCGATGTCGAGATAGTTGCCGAAGGCCCCGGCCAGATAAAGGCCGTCCAGGTCCCGGGGAGAGAGCCCGTGCCGCCTCAGCAGAAGCTCGACGCCGGTTCTGACGGCGGCCACGGCGAGCTGGAGCTCACGGATATCCTTCTGGCTGACGGCGATCCCAGCGGCGACGGCGATGGAGGATTTCCCTCCGGCGATGACGCCGTTCCGGGAGATGAGGCCTTCGCGCAGGAAGCAGGCCAGCAGGTCGATGTAGCCCGTCCCGCAGATTCCGGCCGGAGGGCGGTTCCCGATCGTGGTTACGGACAAAGCGCCGTCCGACCAGACGGCCCTGTCAACGGCGCCGGGAACGGCCAGCATTCCGCAGCTGAGGCTCGCGCCCTCGAAGGCGGGACCGGCGGCCGTCGAGGCGGCCGTGAACCTATCGCCGGCCTTAAGGACGATTTCGCCGTTGGTGCCGATGTCGATGAAGAGATAATGTCCCGGTTTGTTGAGCAGGCCGGTGGCCAGCAACCCCTCCGTGATATCGCCTCCGACGTAGCTGCCGATGTTGGGAGAGATAAACAGCTTCGCGCGGCGTTGAACCCTGAAGCCGCAGTCGTAGGCTTCGAGGGGGGGCAGGGCTTGGAACTCAGCCTCGAATGGGGCCACGGACAGGGTCCGGACGGATCGGCCCAGCAGGAAGTGGTTCATGGCCGTATTGCCGGCGACGGCAATGTCGTAAATGGACTCGGGAGCGATCTTGGCCTCGGCGGCCGCCCTGGCCAGAAGCCCCGAAAGGGTTTCGAGGGCGGCCTCCTTCAATTCCTCGGCGTGGGAGGGGGTCAGAATGGCATGGGAGATGCGCGAAATGACGTCGGCGCCGAAGCGGGACTGGCCGTTGAGACCGAACGCTTTCCCCAGGATGCGGCCGCCGACGAGGTCTACGAGTTCCACGACAACGGTGGTGGTTCCCAGGTCGACGGCCAGACCGAACGCCTCGTCGGAGCTTTCGCCGGGCGCGAAATCGAGCAGGGCCTTCTCTTCGTAGACGGCGGCCGTGTAGACTTTAGGCTCGCGGCCGGCGGACCGGATCGCCTCCCGGACGAGCGGCCAGGAGTCGCGGCGCCAGGCGTCGTCGGGAGGAAGCTTTAAAAGGTCCGCCACCCCGGCTTCGAGAAGGGGAGGGGACAGCCGATCCCGGTCCAGGCTGACAAGAAACTTCTTGACCGCCGGATCGAAGTCGAATGAAGGAAGAATCCCTGCTGTCAATCCTTGAATGCGCGGCAGCAGAGCGTTGGCGGGGATCTTCACGACGAGGTCGCTTCGGACCGGGAGAAGACAGGCGAGCCGGAATCGGGGGCCCGCTCCCGCTCGCCGTAAGAGGGCGGCCTCTTCTTGATCAGGGGGGGGGATCGTTCCGTCCACGACCTCGGCCAGGCACTTTCCGCAGATGCCCTTTCCGCCGCAGTAGACATTCAGGGGGAATCCGGCCTTGAGAAGGGCCTGGGACAGGCTTTCTCCGTAAGCGGCCTCGATCGTCCGGGGCGGGGCGGATAAAACTTGAATTTTAAAGGCCATTAACCTTGTTTAAGATCGGACGAGTTTAGCCATGGCGCGAATATAGTCGGGATTCGTGCCGCAGCAGCCTCCGATGATATTGGCGCCGTTTTTAATCATCTCCGGGACGAAACGGACGTAGTCGGAAACGTTCTGGGAGTAGACGACCTTGCCTTCCGGCGACAAGGAGGGCCGGCCGGCGTTGGCCTGGACGATCAAAGGAAGGGCCGTCAGGGGCCTCAGGACGCCCGTCAAGGCAGCCATATCCTGGCTGCCCAGGGAACAGTTGGCTCCCAGGCCGGCGGCCCCGGCCGCCGCGAGGTCCCGAAAACAGGCTTCCGGCGTATTGCCCATGATGGTGAAGAATCCGCGCGGTTTGCGGTCAAAGGTCATGGTCGCGAAAACGGGGAGGGGAGTGCTTCGACGGGCCGCCTTGAGGGCGGACAAGGCCTCCCTAAGGTCATACTGTGTTTCCAGGAGAAGGAAGTCGGCGCCGCCGTCGTGAAGGCCTCGGGCCTGCTCGGCGTAGGCCGCCTCGAGTTCCGCCTCGTCGAGATCGCCCTGGGGTTTGAGGAACTTTCCGACCGGGCCCATGCTGCCGCCGATGAAGCGTCCCGCGGGCCTGACCGAGGCCGCCAGCTCCGCGGCCTTCCGGTTGATCTCGTAGGCCCGGGACGAGAGACCGAAGCAGGAAAGCTTGATGGAGCTTCCGCCCAGGCTGTTGGTGAGGACGGCATCCGAGCCGGCCTCGAAGTAGGAGGCGTGGATTTCCTTGACAATGTCAGGACGCTCGAAGTTCCAGGATTCGGGGCAGCCGCCTTGCGGAAAACCGCGACGAAAAAGTTCGGTGCCCAGTCCTCCGTCAAGCAGGACGATACGCTTCCCGGCTAAGCTTAAAATGTCCGACATGTTTTCGGTCGCCTCTCTTCGACGGGTTTAATAATAGCGAAAACGGAAAGAATTTTCAAAACAATCGTAAGCATCGCTCCCCGTTCCGGTCAGGATCGCCCGAGACTCCCGTCTTCATTCACCATCCTCCCCTCGCCCTTGACCCGTTCGCCGACGCTACCCCGCCTTTCAAGGCGGGGACGAGAAGCGAGGCTCAGGGTTAACCCCGAACAAGCTCAGGCATTCGTACCGGGGAGTCGAGGGGTTGCCTCAGGAGCTTACGTATCTAATTCATTATGAATCAAGGTGTTACGAATAATTATAAGTTATAGAAAATAAATAACTTAGAACACTTGTCGGCATGCCGACTTGATCCTGAATGTTGAGTATAATTCTAAATCCTATACATTTTAATGGATTTGTCGGCATGCCGACATCGAGCGGGCGCCAAAGATTAAGATTGAAATAAAACCCAAATTTGGTTATTTTAGTAAAGGCTTTGACACTGGGAGGTATCATTTTGATTATCGCCATCACGAATCAGAAGGGCGGAGTAGGAAAAACGACGACAGCGATCAACATTTCGGCGGCCATGGCCTTAATGGGAAAGCGCGTCCTGTTGGTCGATACCGACCCGCAAGCCCACAGCACAATCTCGTTGCTCAGGGACACCCAGGATTTGAATAAATCCCTTTATGATATTCTCTCGAATCGCAATGAGAAAATCGAGAGCATCATTCATCCCTCAACGGTGCCAGGGCTCAGCATCGCTGTTTCGAAAATTTCGATGGCGAAACTCGAGCCGACGCTGATCGGGGAAATCGACGGCCACTTTCGATTGAAGGAAGCGCTTCAGCCGATCAAGAACAAGTACGATTTTATTTTCATCGACACGCCGCCCACGTTGGGATTGATTACTCTGAATTCGCTGGTGGCCGCCACGCATTTATTGATTCCGATTCAATCCTCGTATTTATGTCTCGAAGGAACAGATGACTTGTTGGAGACGATCGAAAAAGTCAAAAAGGTAGCCAACCAAAACCTTCAAATTATTGGAGTGGTCATCACTCTGCATGATCAGAGAACGAATATGTCGAAGGATGTTGTCGGAAGAATCGGAAAGGTTTTTGGAGACAAGGTTTTTAAGGCCTCCGTCTCCAAAAGCGTCAAGCTCGAAGAATCTCCGGCTTACAAGGAATCGATTTTTAGCTACGCCCCGAATTCGATCGGTGCGCAACAATATAGAAAAATCGCCGAGGAGTTGATCAGACGTGCAAAAAACTAAAAGATCAGGCCTGCCCGAATCCCTCGATATGAGACACGATCCTCATTTTGTCGATTTGATAGCGGCCCGAAGCGCCGGGCCGAGAATACGGATGATCGACATCGAGAGGATCGATCCCAATCCCCAGCAGGCCAGGAGCGAGCTGGGGAATATTCAAGAGCTCATGGTGTCAATACAGAACAAGGGAATTCTCGAGCCTATCCTCGTGAGGCCGGTCGGGATGAGGTATGAAATCATCGCCGGGGAAAGACGATACATCGCTTCCAAGCGAGTCGGGATGAAGGAGATTCCCTGCATCGAAATGGACGTTCGCGATAATGAAGCCATGGAGATATCCCTTATAGAAAATCTTCAGAGGAAAGATCTGGATGTATTCGAGGAATCGGACGGGCTTAAGGCCCTCATGGATATGTATAATTACAGCCACAATCAAATATCGGAGAAGATCGGGAAGGCCAGGTCGACCATCACCGAGATCATCTCGATCAGCCGAATCACGCCCAAAGTCCGGGACATGCTGAAGAGCCATAAAATCACAAGCAGGAGCACGATTCTGGAGATAGCCAAGCTTAAAACGGAAGCGGACATGGAACAACTTGTCTACGAAATCACGAAAAGGGCGCTGACGCGGGAGGATACCAGGGAGCTTTCTAAGAAAATCAAGGGGAAAACGCCGGGCATCAAGCACTTTGTTTATAATTATGTGCCCAAGGACTCGGATTCCTTCAGGATGCGGATCGAATTCAAGAAGCAAAATGCGACGGCGCAGGAAATCATCCGGGCTTTGGAAGAGATCATCCAGAAACTCAAGGCGGAAAGCTGAGATCGATATTCTAGAATCCTTATACTAATGTACTTAGCGTGATTTAGGCTTCCCTTTATATTTTATGTTAGTTTACATAATAACCCTTATGCGACGTTATTTGGGGGGTCCCGAAAAGCGTTGTTTCTTGTCCCCGCCTTCAAGTATCCTCACCGAATCGTCCGGGCGATGCGCCGCGAGGAACTCAAAAAAGCTATTGAGAACGATCATGACGGCGGCCGCTTGTCGGACATCGTCTTTAGCTCCTACCAGCGTATTTTCTCATGTCCCCGGCCGAAAATGGAGTCATCAAGGATTCCTGCGCCATTCGCCAGGACCGATGCATCACATTTTACCCGTTCGCCGACGCTAAGCCCCCCGCCTTTCAAGGCGGGGACGAGACGCACGGCTCAGGGTCAACCCTGACCAAGCCCCGGCCTGAATACCGGGGAGTCGAGGGTTTGACAGCGGTTACAGCGGACCGCAGGATTTCCCCGTCCGGCTGAATCCTGCCTGGATCGAATTGCCTGATCGGATGCCGTAAATGCCAGTTTGTTTACCCCGCCAACGCAAAATTCCGCTCTCAGCCCCCCCGCCGCCGAAGAGAGATTTTCCGAGGAGGAAACGGGGCTTCTCAGGGACGGTCCGGGCTCCGGCAAACTCCCGGCGGCTTTGAGGCGGAAGCTGGACCGATTGGGACTCATCCGGTTCTTCGGGCTCTCGGAATGCTTGGAGATGTTGAAGAAGAAATTGTCGCTATTATTGGCCGATTAAGCAGCCCCTCCCCCGCCGGGGGACTCTGATCCGCTCGAGATTCCGGTCTTTAGGCCGGATGGATGCCCGCGCTAATACGGACAACCATGAGCGATTTTGCGGAGGATCAATGTCGGCGTGCAGACCGGCGGCGCGGATGTCGGGCTCAGAGCCCTTTGCTCATGGCGTTGAGGAAGTCGGCGTTCGTCTTGGTCTTGCCTATCTTATCCTGAAGGAGCTCCATGGCCTCGACCTCGCCGAGCGAAGCCAGAACCTTGCGGAGGATCCAGATCCGATTCAGGTCGACTTCCTCGATAAGAAGCTCTTCCTTGCGGGTTCCGGACCGGGTGATGTCGATGG
Organism: Candidatus Aminicenantota bacterium; assembly: GCA_022867325.1. Taxonomy (GTDB): domain Bacteria; phylum Acidobacteriota; class Aminicenantia; order Aminicenantales; family JAFGBC01; genus JAFGBC01. Next base: position 14,793 of record JALHUR010000190.1, read on the forward strand.
CCGGGAACAGCCGCTTATCGACGAGGCGCCGGTCGAGGTTGATTTCCATATTGCCGGTGCCCTTGAACTCCTCGAAGATGACTTCGTCCATCCGGCTGCCGGTGTCGACCAGGGCCGTGGCCATGATGGTCAGGCTGCCGCCCTCCTCGACCTTGCGGGCCGAGCCGAAGAACTTTTTTGGCTTGTTGAGGGCGTTGGCGTCGATCCCTCCCGACAGGACCTTGCCCGAGGGCGGGATGACGGAGTTATGGGCGCGGGCGAGACGGGTGATGCTGTCGAGGAGGATGGTCACGTCGCGCTTGAGCTCGACCAGCCTCTTAGCCTTTTCCAGGACGATGTTGGCGACCTGGACGTTCCGGCCCGGGGGCTCGTCGAAGGTCGAGGCGACGACTTCCGCGGTAACGCTCCGCTTGAAATCCGTGACTTCCTCGGGTCGCTCGGCGATCAGGAGGACGATCAGGTAGGTCTCGGGATGGTTCTTCTCAATCGATTTGGCGATCGTCTTGAGAAGGGTCGTCTTTCCGGCCCGGGGCGGCGAGACGATCAGGCCGCGCTGTCCCTTTCCGATCGGCGTCAGGAGCTCCATGATTCGGGCATTCAGGTTCTTGGGGTTTCCGTCCTGCAGCTTGAACTTCTCGTGCGGGTAGAGCGGCGTCAGCTGCTCGAACTGGACGTTGCGCCGCTGCTCGATGACGAGGTCGGGGTGGATAAAATTGATGGCCTCGATCTTGATCAGGGCGAAGTATTTTTCGCCGTTCTTGGGAGGCCTGACGTGGCCGGAGATGGTATCGCCCGTCCGCAGCTGGAATTTGCGGATCTGGGAGGGCGAAACGTAAATGTCGTCCTGGCTGGGCAGATAGCTGAAATCCGGCGCCCGCAGGAAGCCGAACCCGTCCTCGAGGCATTCGAGGACGCCTTCGGAAAACAGAAGCCCCTGCTTTTTGGCCTGGGCTTCAAGGATCTTGAAAACGAGGTTGTGCTTGGACGACTCCTTGATATCTTCGTCGCTGAGGCCGAGCCCTCCGGCGATCTTGGTCAGCTGGGGCAGCTCTTTTTCGTCGAGCTCCAGGAGCGTGTACTCTTTCATGTCTTTTTACCTCTTTTCCGTAAAATTCGGCTCAGCCTCGCCGGTTGGAATCACCCTGAACGAAACCGACGGCCTGCCTTTTCCAATCTTTCTCTAAATGCTATTAATTCTAGTTAATTCAATGAGTTAAACGCGGTTCGGGAGCTTCCGTCCCCTCCCCTTCTCCGCTGCTCGAGGCGTCGTCTTCCTTCCCGGTTCCATCAGCCGCCGGCCCCTGAGCCGGCTGGGCCAAGACCAGGTCCTTCGTCAAAACGAGCTTGAGAACCTGGTCCATGCTCTCGGCAAGGTGGATGGTCATGTCCTGTTTGAGGACTTTGGGAATATCCTTGATGTCGGCCCGGTTATCGAGGGGGATGACGACTTCCCGGATCCCCTCCCGATGGGCCGCCAGCAGCTTCTCCTTGATCCCGCCCACGGGAAGGACCTTGCCTTTCAGCGTGATCTCACCGGTCATGGCGATCTTTTTGCTGACGGGGATTTCGGTCAGGAGCGAGATGATCGCGGTGGCGATGGTGATGCCGGCCGAGGGGCCTTCCTTGGGGGTGGCGCCCTCGGGGACATGGATGTGGATGTCGAAGTTCTTATGGAGGTCCTTGGCGAAGTTGAGCTCGAAGATCTTGCCCCGGACGAAACTGAAGGCGGCCTGGGCCGACTCCTGCATGATCGCGCCCAGCTGGCCGGTCAGGGTGAAATTCCCCTTGCCGTGGATCTTGGTGGCCTCGAAGGTCAGGAGCTCGCCGCCCGTTTCGGTCCAAGCCATCCCGACGGCGACCCCGACTTCGTCTTTCTTGTCGATCTCGGAGCGGCGGAACTTGGGAATCCCCAGATAGGCCTCGAGGTTTCGCGGCGTGACCTTTTCCTTGTGTTCCTTGCCATTGACGACGACCCGCTTGACGACCTTGCGGCAGACGGAGGTGATCTCCCGTTCCAGGCTGCGGACGCCGGCTTCCTTGGTGTACTCCCTGATGATCTTGAAAAGGGCCGGGTCGGTCAAACGGAGGGTGGTCTTGGCCAGGCCGTGGGATTTCATCTGTTTGGGGACCAGGAAGCGATTGGCGATCTGGAGCTTTTCGTCCTCGGTGTAGCCGGGGATGCGGATGATCTCCATCCGGTCGACCAGGGGCTTGGGGATGGGATCGATTTGGTTGGCGGTGACTATGAACATGACCTGGGATAGGTCGAAATCGGTGTCGATGTAGTGGTCGAGAAAAGCGTTGTTCTGCTCGGGATCGAGAACCTCCATCAGGGCCGAGGCCGGGTCGCCCCGGAAGTCCATGCTCATTTTATCGACTTCATCCAGGAGAAAAACGGGATTTTTGGCCCCGGCCCGCTTGATCATCTGGATGATCCGGCCCGGGTAAGCGCCGATATAGGTGCGGCGGTGGCCGCGGATCTCGGCCTCGTCCCGGACGCCGCCCAAGGAGAGGCGGACGAAGCTGCGGCCGGTCGCGCGGGCGATCGATTTTCCCAGCGAGCTCTTCCCCACTCCGGGCGCTCCCAGAAAGCCTATGATGAAGCCCTTGGGTTGCTTGACGAGCTGCCGGATGGCCAGGTATTCGAGGATTCGTTCTTTGACTTTATCAAGGCCGAAATGGTCTTCGTTGAGGATTCGTTCGGCCTCCTTGAGATCCCGTTTTTCCCTGGATTTCTTGTTCCAGGGCAGGGAGATGAGCCAGTCCAGATAATTGCGGCAGACGGTGGCCTCGGCCGACATGGGGGGCATCGTCTCGAGGCGCTCGATCTCTTTTTTGGCTTTTTCCTGGGCATCGGGAGGAAGGGCGGCCTTGGCGATTTTCTGCTTGAGCTCCTCGATCTCGTTGGGCTGTTCTTCCTTCTTGTAATTGAGGCCGGCCGGATAGACCTTTTGGCCCTGATCGCCGTAGGCCGTCGTCTTCCGGCGCGCCCCCTTGGGCAATTCATGCTTGAAGCGGGAGCGGAGCTTGAGGAGTTCGTTCTCGAGGACGAAGTTGAGGCGGCGCAGACGCTCCAGGCTGTTGACCGTCTCCAGGATGTTCTGTTTCTCCTCCAGGGAGAGATAGAGATGGGACGCGACGATGTCGGAGACCCTCTCCGGGCTGTTGTCTCTCAGGGCGGACACGATCGAGTCCACGTTGGCGCTCTGGTGGATCTTGAGGTACTCCTCGAACAGGGCCAGGACGCGCCTATGGAGCTCCTTGGATTCGGGGCCGTGATCCTCGACGTCTTTGATGATCTTGGCCAGGACCTGGTAGAAGGGCACCGTTGCCAGGTACTCGATGACCCGAGCCCGGCGCTTGCCTTCGACGATGACCTTCATATTCTGGTCGTCGGATTTGGCCGTCCTGATGATTTTAGCCGTGACCCCGAGCGAGTAGATGTCCTTGGGCGAGGGGTTGTTGATATTGGGGTCCATCTGGGCCGAGAGGAACACCATCCCGTCCTTTTCGACGGCTTTCTCGAGGGCCTGGACGGACGAAGGCCGGCCGATGATGAACGGGACCAGGGTCGAGGGAACGACGACAAGGTCCCGGAGCGGGATCAAGGGGATGTTGCGGATGACTTCGGCGTGTTCATTGGCGTCCGGCATGGTTACTCCCCGACGACGTGCTTCAGGTCTTCGATTCGCAGCTCGTTATCCTCGACCATTTCCCGGGTGATGATGATGCGCTGGGGCGGCTTCCGGGAGGGCAGATGGAACATGAGGTCCAGCATGAGGTCTTCGATGATGGTCCTCAGCCCCCGGGCCCCCAGTTTTTTGTCCAGGGATTTTCGGGCGATCGAGCCCAGGGCGTCTTCGGTAAAGGCGAGTTCGACGCCCTCCATCTCAAACAGCTTCTGGAACTGGCGGATGATGGCGTTGCGGGGCTTGGTCAGGATCCGGATCAAGTCTTCGACGTCCAAGTCCGAGAAGGTGGCGACGACCGGGATCCGTCCGACCAGCTCGGGAATCAGGCCGTATTTAAGGAGGTCCTGGGGAATCATCGCTCTGCTGAGGTCCTCGATGGCGCCTCCCGGCTTCCCGAGCGCTTGGGACCTGAATCCGACCGTCCCTTGGCCTATGCGTTGGGCGATGATTTTATCCAATCCGACGAAGGCGCCTCCGCAAATGAATAATACGTCCGTGGTGTTGATCGGGATGAACTCCTGGTAGGGGTGTTTCCGGCCTCCCTGGGGCGGGACATTGGCGACGGTCCCCTCGATGATCTTGAGAAGGGCCTGCTGGACGCCCTCGCCCGAGACATCCCGTGTGATCGAAGGGCTCTCGCTCTTTCGGCTGATTTTATCGATTTCGTCGATATAGATGATCCCCTTCTGGGCCTTCTCGATATTGCCCTTGGCCGCCTGGTAGAGCTTGAGGACAACGTTCTCGACGTCCTCGCCGACGTAGCCGGCCTCGGTCAAGGTCGTCGCATCGGCCATGGCGAAGGGGACGGACAATATCCGGGCCAGGGTTTGGGCCATCAGAGTCTTGCCGGTCCCGGTCGGTCCGATCAGGAGGATGTTGCTCTTGGCGATCTCCACGTCGGAGTCCGTTTTGGGCAGGTTGATCCGTTTGTAGTGGTTGTAGACGGCGACCGAGATCTTCTTCTTGGCCGTCTCCTGGCCGATGATATATTCATCCAGGGCGCGCTTGATCTCGAGAGGCGTGCTCGGTTCCGTCCGCTCCTTGCGCTCGCCATCGATCCGGCCCGAGATGAGGATGGAATGGGCGACCTGGACGCAGCCGTCGCAAATGTAGACCCCTCCCGGACCGGCGATCATCTTCTTGACCTGGGTCTGCCCGCGGTTGCAGAAGTTGCACCGGACGTCGGAATTCAGTTTTTGCTGGTGTTGGCCTTCCATGTTCGTTTGGGGTCCGTCCTGACCCAGTGAAAGATCCTAAGGCTTCACCGCGGCGTCCCGGCTGACGATGATATGGTCGATCAGACCATAGTCCAGGGCCTGGGCGGCCGTCATGATGAAGTCCCGTTCGATATCCGCCTGGATTTTATCCAGGGGCTGCCGAGTATGCCGGTTCAGAATCCCATTGATGTGCTCCCGGACCCTGAGTATTTCCTTGGCGTGGATGGCCACGTCGGATGCCTGCCCGTGAAAACCGCCTATAGGCTGATGCAGGATGACGCGGGCATTGGGAAGCGAGTAGCGTTTCCCGGGAGTCCCGGCCGCGAGGAGGACGGCCGCCATGCTGGCCGCCTGGCCTACGCATATTGTTGATATAGAAGAAGTAATGAATTGCATCGTGTCGTAAACGGCCAGCCCGGACGTCACGCTTCCCCCCGGCGAATTGATGTAGAGGGAGATCTCTTTATGGGGGTTTTCGGCCTCCAGGTAGAGAAGCTGGGCGATGATCGAATTGGCCGCCTCATCGTTGATCTCGCTCCCCAGAAAGACGATATGGTCCTTGAGGAGCCGGGAATAGATATCATATGCGCGTTCACTTCTCCCGTCCTGCTCGACGACGAAGGGGATGAAAGTCATGGCCAAAAACTTTGTTAGTCCATTATAGCCGACCGGGCCAAAAAGTCAATGGACTTCTTCAGGAGGAGGCTCGTTTGGAGCTCCTCCCGGCGTCCTTCCTGATCGAAGGTTTCCCTGAGCCTGGGTAAGGGAATGTTGTGGGATTGGGCCAGGCGGCCTATTTCGTCGTCCGTTTCCTGCTCGCTCACGGCCAGGTTTTCGGCCTGGGCGATCTTCTTGAGAATAATATGGTTGCGGACTTTCCCTTCGGCCCGGGCGGCGGCTTCCGCACGGAGCTTTTCCAAGTCGGCCGGGGGGATGCGGGCCGGTTCTCCGGACGGAGTCGAGAGGAATTCGTTGAGAATGCTTTCCGTCTCCCGCCGGACCAGGGTTTCGGGCAGTGGAAGGACCGTCTTGTCCACGATGGCCTGGAGGATTTCGTCGGCCGCCTCCCGCCGGGCTTGTATCTCCCGGCCGGCCTGAAGCTCGTTCCGAATCCGCGACTTCAAGTCTTCGAGGCCGGCGTAATCTCCCAGACCCCGGGCGAAATCGTCGTTGAGCTCGGGAAATTTCCGGGCCTTGATGGATTGAACTTTGAGGCGGTATTCGACGTCTTTTCCGGCCAGTTTCCGGTTGCCGTGGTCGGGGGGATAAGAGACCTTGAAGATCCTCTCTTCCCCCGTCCGAAGTCCCATCAGGTGCTCGTTCAGAGATGGCTCGTTGTCGGCATGGCCGGCCACAACGACGGACTTTTCGGTCGGGAAGAGCCGCTTGCTCCCCAAATCGCGGCCTTTGATCTCGGCCACGGTATAGTCGCCGTCGGCCACGCCCCTATCTTCGACGGGGACATAATCGGCCGCCCGCCGGCGGAGGGAGTCCAGGGTTTGCTCGACGTCCTTGTCTTCGACGGGCAGATAGGCCTTTTTCCGGACCTTGATGGTCCTGTAGTCCGGAAGTTCGATATCGGGCCAGACCTCGAAAGAAGCGGTGAAGTGTAGGGCCTCCCCCTCTTCGTATCGGATGTCGTGGATGACGGGAGGCTGCAGGGGCGATAAATTGCGAGCCCGCAGCGCGTCATGGACGGCCCGGGGAGCCAAGGCGTCGATGACGGAATGACGGATGTCGTCATAGAGCATGCGCTTGACCATGTCCCGGGGCGCCCGTCCGGCCCGGAATCCGTCGAGTTTGACCCGGGCCGCGGTTCGGTCCAGGGCCCGTTCAAACTCGCGGCCTGTTTCCGGGGCCGGTATTTCGATGTCCAGCTCCCTCCGGGTTTCATCGATCATCCGGAAGGCCTGATCCTGGCCTCGGCGTTCATTAGAAGTCGTCATGGATCGTTCTTCCGCTCGTGCCGGTCAATCCCCTCGCGGGATTCCATGGACGTTAGTCCGTGGAGGGATAGCAAATCCCCGCTTCGGGGACAGGCGCTCCAACGCCTGCAATGGGCAAATCCCACGGACGTAAGTCCGTGGAGCTTCAGTAGCTCCGGGGGGCCGGGAGTGGGCAGAGCGGGACTCGAACCCGCACTCCTTCATCAGGAACTAGGTCCTAAGCCTAGCGCGTCTGCCAATTCCGCCACCTGCCCGTTCTTAGCTGCGGGAGAGGACTCCGAGCCTAATAATAAATGGGGACGCACTCGCGCTGATCAGAGCTGAGATTTTAAGATAGCACGCCGTCATTTCAGGAATTTCTTGAGTTTTGCGGCCAGGTCCGGGTCGACTCGAGACAGGTTGTTATAAACGTCGCGGGCGCTGAAATTATCGTTGAGGTTGAGATAGACGATGGCCAGGTTGTAGAGGGCGACTCCGAAATCGGGCTTGAGCTCGACGCACTTGCGGAGCGGGTCGAGGGCCGATTCGAAGTTTTTGAGGAGCATGTAGCCGGCCCCGACATTGAGCCAGCCGTAGACGTCGTCGGGCCGCATCGTCGTGTATTGTTTGAAGGCGTCGATGGATTCCCTGTTCTTGCCCTGGTTGGAATAGCTGAATCCGATTTGGTACCAAGCTTCGGCGGCTTCGGGCCTGATGGTGAGAACGTCTCGAAAGGCCTGGACGGCCTCGTCGTAGCGATTCATTTTGAAGTACATGATGCCGAGGTTATAGACGGCCAGTTCGTTCTTGGGATTGAGCTCGACGACTTTCTGGGCCGCTTCGATGGACTTGGCGAAATTGCCCGCCTCGTCGTACATTTTGACGATCATGCTGTAATAGGTCGCGGCTTCCTGGGGGTTGAGAAGGGCCAGGTTTTTATAGATCTGCTCGGCTTGGGCCGGCTGGCCCGCTTTCTGGTAGGCCATGGCCAACGTATAATTGGTCTTGATGTCCCGGGGTTGGGTTTTGGCGGCCTCGAGGAGCGCTTGAATGGCCATGTCGTATTGGTTCAGCTCTATGTAGCACAGTCCCAGCTGCAGGTATCCCGACCAGGCATCCGGGGGTTGGGATTGGATGAATTTTCCGTAGGCGTCGGCGGCCTTGACGAAATCCTTGGTCTGCTCGTAGGCCTCTCCGAGATTATAGTAGAGTTCCTTGTCGTTGGGGTTGAGCCGGGCGGCCCTTTCCAGGACAGCCACCGCCTCATTGTACTGCTGGAGCCTGATGTAGACTTGGCCCAGCCCCATCAAGGCCTGGACGTTGTTGGGAGACTGTTCGATGACCTTGGAATAGGCTTGGATGGCCTCCGGATACTGCCGGTTCTTGGCCAGGACGGACGCCAAGTAGGCCTCGGCGTCGATCAGCTGGGGATTCAGGCCGGCCGCCTTCTCCAGATGCCGCAGGGCGCGCGCGGAATCGTCGGTGAAGTAGGCGATCCGGCCCGCCAGATAAGCTCCATCCATGTTCTGGAGGTAGTCTTCAGGCGTCCACTCCGTGAAGGGAATGACCCGGCCCTGGAGGCTCATGGTCCTGACCGTGTTGATCGGGATCAGGAACTTCAGCCCTCTGTCCAGGACGCACATCATCCCGACGATTTGTTCGTTGAGGCCGAAGACGGGTCCCCCCGAGAAGGACTCGGGCATTTCCAGGTTCACGGTGAAGACGTTCTTTCCGGCTCCCATGGCCAGATTATCCCTCATCGTCCCCTCCCGGATGACCAGGTTGCCGCCGGCGTCGGATCCTATGGCAAAGATCCTATTCCCGGAGGCCAGTCCATCGGAATTGCCCAGGGTCAAGCTGGGCAGTGATCCCTTGATTCGGATCAGGGCGATGTCGAATTCCCGGTTGATGGCGACGACCCCTTCGACCTTGAGCTTCTTGCCCTTAACGTTGATGGCCTCCATGCTGGAGGCTAAGCTGACGAGGTGGTAATTCGTGGCGACATATTCCTCGTTGACGGCGTACCCCGTGCCGCGTCCAATCTCCGATTTTGAAGAGGAGTAGGCAATCAGGGAGACAACGCCGTTCTGGTTCTGGATCAAGATGCGGTTTGATTCGACCGTTTGGGTCGCCATCTGGGCCAGGAGCGGATAGGAGAACACGAGACAGAGTCCAACCGTCACAACTATGATGCCCTTCCTTCTCATTGATCCTCCCTCCTCAAAAGGAGATCGCAAGGAATTACCTTAGCTACATATTGACATAAATAAATTTGCGATGTCAAATGAAAAAGTAAGACAAGACCGCTCGCAGGGCCTCTTCACCCCACCACCCCTCGCTCAACCTTGAAAAAAAACGTTACGGGGAGATGGAATCACATTTGACAACGTAGGGTCTCCTTGAGTAGCCTGGAACTCTCCATGAAGACCCTTAGCGTTCCCTGGTGGATGGCGGTCGGCCTGGCCCTCCTTCTGTCCTTGGGCAGCCTGGCCCTTGGAATTCTCGAGAATCGCATGATCGATTTTGAAGTCAACGACCGGGCCGCCCGCAGGATTTTACTGGGCGAGACGCTCTACCGGGGCGAGGACGGCCACTTCCAGTTCAAGTACCCTCCCGCAGCCGCGTTTTTATATCTTCCCTTGACTCTGATCCCCCCGGTTAAAGCCAAGGCCGTATGGCTGTTTTTAAGCCTGTTGGCGATCGGCTTCTCGGTCCATATCGCTCTTCGCCTTGTCATTGGGGAGGACGATGCGACCTGGGCGCTCCGCATCCTTCCTGTTGTAATCATGGGCAAGTACCTTCTCCGGGAGCTCGAACTGGGGCAGATCAACGTCTTTATCCTGCTCTTCATGCTGGTATCCGCCCGGCTCTTGGACCGGGCGGATTCTTCCGGGCGTCCGCGCCTGGAAACGGTTGCAGGCTGTTTTTGGGGACTGGCGACGGCCCTTAAGCCCTATACGCTCATCTTCCTGCCCTATCTCGTCCTGCGAGGGAAATTCAGGGCCTTGGCCGCCGGGACGGCTTGCCTGGCAGCCTCCTTGCTCCTTCCCGGCCTTTACTACGGTTTCAGCGGAAATCTATCGGTCATCCGGGAATGGATCCGGAGCCTGACGGTCTCGACGCCGCATCTCTTGACATCCCAGGACAATATTTCGGTTTTCGCCTGCGCGGCCAAACACATCGGGAATCCCGGTTCGGCTTTCGCCCTGGGACTCGGAGTTGCCGGCGGTCTGGCCCTGGGCTTTCTCCTCCTTGTCCTCAGCGGCCGCCGCCTGGTCAACCCGTTCGCCGACGCTACCCCGCCTAGAAGGCGGGGACGAGAAGCGA
>JALHUR010000191.1 GCA_022867325.1 Candidatus Aminicenantota bacterium
AGCTCGACGGATTCTTGGCGAAGAATAAGGCCGGGCTCGTTGACGAGCTTGCCCAGCGTTCCCTGCCCCTTGTCGACCTTGTCCAGGGTCTCTTTCATGAGGCGGACGACCTCGTCCATCCGGGACAAGAGCTCCTGAATCCGCGTCAGGCTGGTCCGGACGCTTTCCCTGTTGTCTTCGGCTATTCCCTTGATGGCCGTGATGGCCTCGGTCATGGCCGAGGAGACCTCCTGGACCTTCCGGTCGAAGTCCTGGATGGCTTGGCTCGAACCCTGGATCGAACGGCCGAGCCCGTCCTTATTCTTCGCCAAGAATCCGTCGAGCTCGGCTGTGAAAGCCGATATGTTCTGGAGGATATCCTTGACGTTCTTCCGGGACTCGGACCCGACCATGTCCTTCAACGTCGCGCTGACGTCCTTGATCTCGTCCCCGATCGAGACAAACAGCTTTCCGATCTGGTCGAACCCGACCGGCGTCAGGCCCTCGAGTTCGTCCCCGGGATCACAATAGCCCGGCCCGGAGCCGGGGAGGATCTCGATGTACTTTTCCCCCAGCAGCCCCAGCGCCGCTTGGGTCGCCCGGGACCCGCGCGGGACGCGGAAGGACGGTGTAATGACCAGGGTGAACCGGGCCTTGGTCCCTGCCAGCTCGATCCGCTTGACCCGGCCGACCTTGATCCCGGCCACCCGGACCAGGACGCCGACGTCGACGCCGGCCGCCGTGTCGAACATCACGGTCAGCGGATAGCCGGGTTTCTGGAACAGCCGGCCCAGGTCCCCGACGATGAAGATGAATACAGCCATGATGGCCAGCGTGCAGGCCAGGAAGATTCCGATTTTAAGTTCTCGGCTCATCGTTCGTTCCCTTCAAAAAATCTTGATCGGTCCCTCCGCCTCGCCGCGGATGAACTGCTGGACGACGGGATTCCCGGAGTTCTGGATCTCGCGCGGTGTCCCGATTTCGATGATGCGACCGTCGTAGAGCATGGCGATGCGGTCGGCGACCTTATAAGAGCTGACCATGTCGTGGGTGATGACGACCGAGGTCACCCGGAGCTCGGTTTTCATGACGTTGATGAGGTCGTTGATGGCGTCGGCCCGGATCGGGTCGATCCCGGTCGAGGGCTCGTCATAGAGCATGATGTCGGGGCTGTAGGCGATGGCCCGGGCCAGCCCAACTCGCTTCTTCATCCCCCCGCTCAGCTCGTGGGGCATCAGGCGCTCGACGCCGCGCAGCCCGACCTTGGCCAGACAGTCGGCCACGATCCTGTCCATCTCGTCGCTGGTGTAGGAGGTGTAGCGCTCGAGGCCGAACCGGACGTTTTGTCCGACCGTCAACGAGTCGAACAGGGCCGCCCCCTGGAAGAGCATCCCAAACTTCCGGGTCACCTTCTGAAGGGCATCCCCCCGGAGCCGGCTGATCTCGATCCCGTCGACGTAGATCTCGCCCCGGTCCGGCTTGAGGAGTCCGATCAGGTGCTTGATCAGGACGCTCTTCCCGGAGCCGCTCTGCCCGATGACGACCATGGTTTCGCCCCGGCGGACTTCGAGGTCGACGCCCCTCAGGACCGGGGTGGACCCGAAGGATTTGTGGAGTCCGACGATCTTGATCATGGTCACTTGAGGCCGAGGCTGGCCGGCAGGGCCTTGCTCAGGAAGAAGTTCAGGATGAGGATCGTGATGCTCGAGATGACGACGGTCCGCGTCGTCGCCCGGCCGACCCCCTCGGCGCCGCCCCGCGTCTTCAGGCCCTGCCAGCAGCCGATGATGGCGATGACGGCGCCGAAGACGGCGGCCTTGATCAGGCCGGTCGCGACGTCCCAGAGCTCCAGGTAGAGCATCGTGTTCTGGAGGTAGACATGGCGATTGACGCCCATGGCGATCACGATGTAGAAGTACCCGGCGACCATGCCCATCAAATCGCCGACCATGGTCAGACAGGGGACCATGACGACGCTGGCGACCGTCCGGGGGGCGACGAGGTAGCGGACGGGATCGGCGCCCAGGCTGAAGAGGGCGTCGATCTGCTCGGTAATCTTCATCGTCCCGATCTGGGCGGCCATGGCCGAGCCGACCCGGCCCGAAACCATGACGGCGACCAGGAGCGGGATGAGCTCCTTGGACAGCCCGAGGGAGATGATCGGGCCGGTGTAGACCTCGGAGCCCGGTCCGATATAGCGGTGGAAGCCGATGTAGGTCTGGAGGCCGAAGACAAGGCCGCCGAAGGCGGCGGTCAGCAAGACGACCGGGAGGCTGCGGACCCCGATCTCCTCGAGTTGCTGGATGAGCATCCCCCGCTCCCAGCGCCGGCGGAAGATGTTCCGGAGCGTCCGGCCGACAAGGATACCGACCTCGCCGAGCTGTTCCAGGAACATGATCGTATGCCTGGGACGGGGGAAGAACGGCATGGCGTCAGGCCTCGGGGTACTGGAACTCGGCGTCCGCGAACCGGGCGCAGTTGTGGAGGAAGGCCATCTTGACCGCCCCGACCGGGCCGTTCCGCTGCTTGGCGATGATGATCTCGGCCAGGCCCCGGACTTCCTCGTCGTCGGGTCTGTACAACTCGGGCCGGAAGATGAAGATGACGACGTCGGCGTCCTGCTCGATGGCCCCCGATTCCCTCAGATCGGACAGCAGCGGGCGCTGCTCCTTTCCCCCCCGTTTTTCGGGAGCGCGGCTGAGCTGGGAGATGCCGACGACCGGGATCTGGATTTCCTTGGCCAGCTCCTTGAGGGAACGGGAGATGAAGGACATCTCCTGGTTGCGGTTCTCGAAGCGGCCGCCCGCCCGCATGAGCTGGATGTAGTCGATGAACAGGATGTCGAGGTTGCGCTCCATCTTGAGGCGGCGGGCCTTGGCCTTCATCTCCATGACGGTCAGGGCCGCCGTTTCGTCCAGGAAGACCCGGGCCTGGCTGAGCGTTTCGGCGCTGAGTTTGAGCTTCTCCAACTCCCGCTCGCTGATGAATCCCTTGCGGACCTTCTGGATGTCGATGCCGGCGTCGGCGCAGAGCATGCGGATGACGATCTGTTCCTTGGCCATTTCCATCGAGAAGAAGCCGGCGGCGTAATCGGTCTTGGTCCCGACATACTGGGCGATGTTGAGACAGAGGGCGGTCTTGCCCATCGAGGGCCGGGCGGCCACCACGATGAATTCGGAGCCGTGGAATCCGGTGGTGTAATTGTCCAGGGAACGATAGCCGGAAGGAACCCCGGTCACCGCGTCCCGCCGCTGGGCCAGCTTCTCGATGATGCCCAGGGTCGGCCCGGTCAGGGCCCGGAGCGGGACGAAGCCGGGTTTGATTCTCTGTTCGGCGATGTCAATGATCGCCGTCTGGGCCTCGTTGAGGAGGACGTCGGCGTCCTCCCGCTGATCGTAGCTCTCGGAGATGATCCGGGCCGACGACAGGATGAGCCGGCGCAGGAGGGCTTTCTCCTTGATGATCCGGGCGTAATACTCGATGTTGAGGCTGCGCGGGACTCCGTCCATAAGGGAGGCCAGGTAGGAGGCGCCGCCGACCTCCTCCAGAATCCCGGCCCGTTGGCATTCCTCGCTGAGGGCGAGCAGGTCGACCGGAAGGTCCTTGTCGACCAGGGTGATCATCCGTTCCAGGATCTTGAGGTGAGCTTCCTTGTAGAAATCCTCGGGCGTGATCAAGGACAGGACGACGTTGAGATTCTGGTTGCTGACCAGGATCCCGCCCAGGACGGTCCGCTCCGCCTCCGGGCTGTGCGGAGGCGTTTTCTTCAAAAACATCAAATCGAGGTCCACGGCGTCCCTCCCCCGTTCCCGGGCCCGCGGCGGGCCCTCGTTAGCTTTTGGCCGTCGTTCCTTCGGCCGTCTCTTCGCCGGTTTTGACTTCGACCCGGATCTCGGCCTTGTCGTCGTAGTAGACCCGGACCGGAATGGTGTAATGGCCCAGCCGTTTGATCGGCTCGTCGAGGCCGATTTTTTTCTTGTCGATGTCAAAGCCGAGCCCGGCCAGCGCCTCCTTGATGTCGCCGGCGCTGACCGAGCCGAAGATGTGATCCTTCTCGCCCGCCTTCCGGACGAACGTCAGGGTTACCGCGTTGAGCTTCTCGATCAGACTCTGGTAGGAAAGGCGCTCCTGTTCGTTCTTCTTCCGGAGGGCCTTCTTCTCGAGCTCGATCGCCTTCAGGTTGGACGGGGTGACCTCGATCGCCAGCCGACGCGGGATGAGAAAGTTGCGGCCGTAGCCGCGGGAGACGTTGACGACGTCCCCGCGACGGCCCACGTTCTCGACGTCTTGCTTCAAGATGATCTTCATGGGAATCCTCTAAGGGGGCGGACGGCCTCAATCCTCGACGAAGTGGATGAGGGCCATCAACCGGGCCCGCTTGACGGCCTCGGCCAGCCTCCGCTGGTGGAAAGCGCACGTCCCGGTGATGCGCCGGGGAGAAATCCTGCCCCGGTCCGGGATGTACTTGCGGAGAATGTCGACGCTCTTGTAGTCGATGGCCTTGATGTTCCGCTGGCAGAACCGGCAGAACTTCCGCTTGGGCGGGAAATACTTGCGGTAAGGCGGCCGCTCCGACCGCTCGGGTCTGTCGCTCCGTTCGTCTCGGACCATGTCACTTCTCCTCTCGGACGTCTCTGGCGCCGGCTTCGGCGGCGGCCTGTTCGCCGCTCTCCTCGGCCGGTCCGCGGGCCCGCTTGCGGGCCTCGGCATCGGCTTTCCGCTTCTTGCGGACGTTTTCGCGGACATCCTTGTTGAGGGTCAGGTAGCGAAGGACGGTATCCATCTGCTTGAAGCGCCGCTGGAGCTCGTGGGGAATGTCCACGGTACCTTCGTAATGGAAGAAAACGTAGCTGGCCTCTCCGAATTTCCCGATCGAATAAGCCGTCTTCCGTTTTCCCCAGCGGTCGATCTTGGTCATCCGCCCGTTCTTCTGGGCGACAACCTCGGCCATCTGCTGGATGATTTTTTCCGATTCGTCATCGGTCAGGTTGGGGGCGAGCAAAAAGCCCGTCTCATACAGTTTCATCGGACCTCCTTATGGATATCAAGCTCCTCCTCTTACGGGAAGGAACAAGGAGAGCTTCTCTCGTTTTAGGTCATGGCGCGACCATCATACCATACTCGGCTCAGGAATCTCCCTTTTTTTGATTGAAGGCCGTCATGGCCTTGTCGAGCCGTCCGGCCAGGACAAGTTCGAGGGCCTGGCCGGCCCGCGCCAGGCCGGCCAGGAAGGCCGGGCGCTCATCGTCGCTGAACGGCGCCAGGACGAACTCGGCGGCGTCCTCGCCCTCCGGCAAGGGGCCGATCCCGACCCTGATCCGCGGGAACCGGGTCGTCCCGATCTCGTCCACGATGGATTTCATGCCTTTATGGGTTCCGGCCCGCCCCTCCTTGCGGACCCGGATCTCGCCCAGGCGGATATCGAGGTCGTCGTAGACGACGACCAGGCGCTCGGCGGAGAGGCCGGTCCCCTGGAGGATGAGCCGGACCGATTGGCCGCTCGCGTTCATGTGGGTCTGGGGCTGGGCCAGCAGGATCGTCTCGTTGCCCCGCGAAACCTCGGCCGTCCTGGCCTTGAACTTCCGTTTCTTGAGCCTGACGTCCCAAGCCCGGGCCACACCCTGGACGAACGCAAACCCGGCATTATGCCGCGTCCCGGTATATTCCTGGCCCGGATTTCCGAGGCCGACGACGGCCCACACCGATCACTTCTCCTCTTTCTCTTCCTCGGCCCGTTCCTTCTTGATGAGCTCGGGCTCCTTGGGCTCGGCGGCGGCGGCCTCCTCGGGCTTGACCTCGGCCACGACCTCTTCCTTGTGGGGCATCGCGATCAGGACGAGGACCGTGCCCGGCTCCGACAGAATCCGGACGCCGGCCGGGGGGGGTATGTTTTCGACCTTGAGCGACTGGTTGATGTGCAGGCCGGAGATGTCGACCTCGATGTGCTCGGGGATGTCCTTGGGAAGGCATTCGACGTCGACCTGACGCGTGACGAGGTCCACGAAGCCGCCCTCGGACTTGACGCCGACGGCCTCGCCGACCGGCACGATCGGAATCGAGACCCGAATGAGTTTATCCATGGCGATCTGAATGAGGTCGGCATGGACGAGCTCGTCCGTGGTCGGGTCGATCTGGAGGGCCTTGATCATGGCATCGCGCTCCTCGGCGCCGAGGGCGAGCCTGAAAATCGTGTTCTCTTTCGTGTCGTACCGCATGATCTGGAAGATGTCCGTCTTGTCGAGGACGAGGGCGACGTTGTCGATCCCCTCCCCGTAGAGGATGGCCGGGATCTTTCCCTTCATCCGGATCCGGCGGGAGGCGTTCTTGCCGAAGGCGCCCCTGCGTTCGCTCTTGACGACGATGGCCATGGCGTATTCTCCTTTATCAAACGAACAGAGAGCTGACCGAGCTGCCCTCGTTGATCCTCCGGATGGCCTCGCCGAACAACTCGGCAACCGAGAGGACTTCGATTTTGGGGCAGACTTTCGAGGCCTCGGTCAACGGAATCGTGTTGGTGACGATGATCCTCTCGATCAGAGACCCCATGATCTTCTCGACGGCCCGGCCGGACAGGACGGGGTGGGTGCAGGCGGCAAAGATGCGGTGGGCGCCCTCCCGTTTGAGGGCTTCGGCCGACAGGACCAGGGTTCCGGCTGAATCGACCATGTCGTCGAAGATGACGCAGTCGAGGCCTTTGACATCTCCGATGACGTGGAGGACTTCGGCGATACCTGGGGCCGGCCGCCGTTTGTCGATGATGGCCAGCATGGCCTTGACCCGCTTGGCCATGACCCGGGCCCGTCCGACGCCGCCCGCGTCCGGAGAGATGACGATCAGGTCGCGGAGCTTGAGGCGCTGAATATGATGGGCCAGGACCGGGGCCGCCATCAGGTTGTCGACCGGTATCGAGAAGAACCCTTGAATCTGGGGGGAATGGAGGTCCATGGTCAGGACCCGGTTGGCGCCGGCCTTCTCGATCAGGTCGGCGACCAGGCGGGCCGAAATCGGGACCCGGGGGCGATCCTTCCAATCCTGGCGGGCGTAGCAGTAGTAGGGCAGGACGACGGTGATCCGTTCGGCCGAGGCCCGTTTGAAGGCATCGACCATCAGGAAGAGCTCCATGAGGTGGAAGTTGGCGTCGGGGCTCCCGGACTGGATGACGAAGACGTCCTCGCCCCGCACGTTTTCATCGATGTAGAAGCGGATCTCGCCGTCGTTGAACCGCTGGAGGACGCTCTTGCCCAGGTCCATCTTCAAATAGCGAACGATCTCCCGGGCCAGCACCGGATTGGAGGAGCCGGAAAAAATTTTCATGGTTCCTTCCTTATCTGTCGTCTCGCGCTCACGAACTCGCCTCTCATCTATATGCGTTTTATGTCTTCTCTGGCTGGGGCGGGAGGATTCGAACCTCCGGATGGCGGATCCAAAGTCCGCTGCCTTACCGCTTGGCTACACCCCAGCGTTCAGTTCTGCCCAGTATCGCCCGCGGGACACAAACTCGACGAGGACGGCTGTGTGCTTCGCCCCGGCCGTCTCGATGGCCGCCTCGGCGGCCGCTCTTTCCCTGAAGAGTCCGAACACCGCCGAGCCCGATCCGCTGACCAGGGACAATTCCGGCCCCAGGCTTTGGATGAGGCTCTTTATTCCTTTTATCTGAGGAAAGAGGCGAAAGATCGTCTCTTCGAGTTCGTTGTCAAGGAAGCGAAGCTCGTCCGTCCTCAAAAACGCGTCAATTTTACCCGCTTTCCCCCCCGAAGTCAAGACGGCGGCCATGGCGCCGTAAACCTGCGCCGTCGGGATCGGGAAGGAGGGAAGGACGAGGAGGCAGACCCGGTAGAGCCGGTCCGGGAGGGGCGCCAGGATGTCACCCCGGCCCGTCCCCAAACACAGGCCCCCTTCCAGGAAATAGGGGACATCGGCCCCCAACCGGGCGGCCAGCCGAAGAAGGCCGGCCTTGTCCTCGGAGAGCTCCCAGAGGCGGGACAGGGCCCAGAGGGTTATGGCCGCGTTGCTGCTGCCCCCGCCCAAGCCCTTGCCGGGAGGAATGTTCTTTTCGACGTAGATCTCCGCGCCGCGGCGGACGCCGGATTCCTGCTGGAGCATCCGGGCCGCCCGATAAACGAGGTTGGTCTCATCCCAAGGAACGGACGGCTCGCTGCCCGCGAGGACGATGTCGGAGTCGTCCCGCCGGGCGATCCGAAGGACGTCGAAAAGGTCCACGGATTGGAAGACCGTTTTGATGTCGTGGTAGCCGTCCTCGCGCTTGGAAAGAACCTCCAACCCGAGGTTGATCTTGGCGAAGGATTTAATCCTCATCGCCGAGCAGGGCCTCCATTTCCCGCCAGGTCCTCTCGTTGTAGCCCTTGAGGAGGGTCGCCGCCTCCGTCGCG
>JALHUR010000192.1 GCA_022867325.1 Candidatus Aminicenantota bacterium
ATACTTCACGGGATAAGAAGGGACGGCGCGGACGATAAAGGAAACGCCCCCGAGCTGAATCCGCTTGAAAACGGCCGCGCCTATCTGGGATAGACGCCGACGCCGTGCTTGAGATAGGCCTCCCCGAACTCGCGGTAGTGGCGCGCGCTCTCGCGGTTCCGGGCGATCTCGGCTTCGCTGAGCTTCCGGACGACCGCGGCCGGCGTCCCGATGATGAGCGAGCCGGGCGGATAAGTTTTCTTGGGCGGGATGAGGGCTCCGGCCGCGACGATCGAATCGGGCGGAACAACGGCGCCGTTAAGGACGATCGCGCCCATTCCGATCAGGGTGTTGTCGCCGACCGTGCAGGCGTGGAGGATGGCGCCGTGGCCGACCGTCACGCCCCTGCCGATCACGGTCGGCAATCCGGTGTCGACGTGGACGAGGCACCCGTCCTGGATGTTCGAGTCCTCGCCGACGACGATGTCGGCGATGTCGGCTCGCAGGACGGCGTTGTACCAGACGCTCGTACCCTCGGCCAGGACAACCCGGCCGACGAGCCGGGCCCCCTCCGCGACGAACGAGCGGGGATGGATTTCGGGGATACGATTCGAGTAGTCGGCCATCTCATGCTCCTTCATTATCACGACGTTTTCATCTCGGTCCTAGAGGACGACGGATCGATCTCGGCCCGGCGCTTGCTCAGGCGACCCGTCTCCGCCCGATCATGACGAAAAAGCCGCCCTCGCGGCCTCCGCTGAAAATCATCCCGAGCTGGACCAGGGCATGATCGAGCCGGGAACCCCGGGCGTGCGCCTCGAAGAGCTTCTCCTCCCCTGAGAATGACTCGAAAGCGACGGCCTTGGGGATGCCGGACAGGAAGTCGATCCCGGTTTTTTCGAACCAGCCCTGGACCTCGCCGATGGTGTGCTTGGACTCGTGGGGATTCTTGTACTGATCGAGGAACCAGGTCCGCTTCCGGAGGGCGTTGGTCGGATCCTTGCGGATGCGGGGGTCGAGTTTCTGAAACCGGCTCCCGGTCAGCCTGAAGATCCAACGGCGGAAGTCGGTCGTGAGCCGTCCCCAGGTGTTGTAGAGGCCGATGACGATGACGCCGCCCGGCTTGACCAGTCCGGCTAGGGTCCGGAATCCCAGAAACGGGTCGCTGGTGTGGTGGAGGACGCCGTTACAGATGACGGCGTCGAAGGAAGCCGGGGGGAAAATCGGACGGAATAGGTTCATCTGGATCAGACGGACGTTGTCGAGATTGTTGCGGAGCCGGAAATCCTGGCCGAGTTTCAAGGAGTTGAGGCAGATGTCGGTCCCGAAAACGGTCCGGGCCGTCCGGATCCCCAGGAAATTGCTGAGTTGGGCCGTCCCGCAGCCGGCCTCGAGGACGGTGGCGTCGGCCGGGATCTGCTCGTCGAGGAGGCGGGCGAAGACGCCCTTCTCGGCTTTTTCCTTGAGCCGCCAGACCGAATCCGTCTCCTCGTAGTTGGGAAAAGGCGTTTCCTCGTAGAAGCACTTGATCGCATCCGTCACGTCGCCTTTGGAGGCGTCCCATTCGTTGGGGAAGAAAAGGAGAGGGATGCCGGAGTCGGAGCCGAACGACCGGCCGCAGGACGGGCAGTTCCAGTCCGAATTCCGCGTCGCCAACGCCCCCTGACAGGCCGGACAGAGCAAAGAGATCGTCCTATCCATCGTGTCTCCCTATGAACGGAATCAAGGACCGTCCGGTCCTCGGCCGCGATCCGTGTTTGAAGGCCTGTTTCGGGCCGCCCGGTCGACGTCGGGGAAGAACAGGCGCCCCAGCTCCTCGAAAAGGGCCTCGGCCATGACCTCGTGTCCGCGGGCGTTGAGATGGACGCCGTCCAGGTCGAGCCCCTTGAACCCGGCCGCGTTGAATTTCTTGAAAAGGTCGACGGCTTCGAGCTTAAAGGCTTTCGCCTGGTGGACGACGATCTTGTGGGCGGGGAGGTCCAGGTAGTGGCCCTTGAGCTTGTACAGGAACGGGATGACGGCGACCACGACCTTGAAGCCGCGGGCCTCGGCCATGGCCGCCAGCTCCTTGAAGGCGTAGCGGAGCTTGCCGATGCTTTTGAGGTCGGTGTACTGGTTGAGCCAGAGGCTGCCGGGGTGATCGAGGACGGTCCTCTTCCTGTCGTAGTTGCCGACGGCGGCGAAGTTCCTCTGATTTTCGGCGATGGCCTTGAACTGCTCCTCGAGGAAGGCGTCCTTCTCGGCCGGCGGGAAGAGGTTCCCGTAGAAATCCCCGAAGGCGCCGACCGACTCGAGCTGCTTCTTGAACAGGCTGGCGGCTTTGAGACGCCGCAGCCTCAGGTTGATCCACTGCCAGACCCGGAACCGGTAGAGGAGCGGGATACGGGGCTGAACAAAGGACTGGATGAAACCCATGTCGAGCGGCGTGATCCCGATGTCGTTGAGGCAATAGCAGACGATGACGACGTCCGGGGCGAAGGCGAGGCCCTTATATTTCAAGGACAGGACCTCCTGGACGGTATCGTAGCCGTCCGTCCCCAGGTTCAGGACCTCGTAGCGGGGATTGACGGCCTGGAGCATCCGCTCGAGGCGCGTCGCGAAGATCTCCTCGTCGGGGATGGACTTGGCCAGGGTTATGGAATCGCCGATGAGGGCGATCCGGACATGCCCATCCTTGTCCTCGGGGAGCCCCCGGCCCCGCATGCCCTTGGAGTTGATGACCAGCCGGACCTTGTCGACGATGCCCTGGTAGCCGGGATTCAGCTCGACGCGCAGGATGGGATCCGCAGACTTCCTGAGAAAGAAGCTGCTCCCGGACCCACCCTTGGCCATCGAGCTCAAGGGATTGTATCCCGCGATCCGGAGCCCCGCCTCGAACAGGAGGGCCATGGCCAGAATCGTCAGGAGGGGGATCAGGACCATGAACAGGAGGGCCCGGCCGCCCGTCGTTTTCGCATCTCGCGTCATACGGCGTATTTTAGAAGAAATTTCCTCCTGAATCAACAAGCCTCCAGTCAACCCCTCGACTCCCCGGCATGAATGCCGGGGC
>JALHUR010000193.1 GCA_022867325.1 Candidatus Aminicenantota bacterium
GACGACGGACGGCTGGGCCAGATCTGCGACAACCACGGCGTCACCGACCCGGCCGCGAATGGAGAGGCCGTGCTCTTCGCCGCCAAAGCCTCGGGCGATCCCAAGCTCAAGGCCGCCGCGGAGAAAATGCTGGATTACCTCCTCCACACGGCCCCCAAGACCAAGGACGGGACCCTCCATCACATCGACGACAAGCCCCAGGTCTGGATCGATTCCGTCTACATGGCCCCTCCCTTCCTGGCCGTCGCCGGCCGGCCCGACGAGGCCGTCAAGCAGATCGAGGGATTTCGGCGCCTCCTCTGGAATCCGGCGGCGAAGCTCTTCTCGCACATCTGGGACGACGGCCGGGGCGAGTTCGAGCGCAAGGCTTTCTGGGGGGTCGGAAACGGCTGGGCCGCGGCCGGCATGACCAGGGTCGCGAACGCCCTGCCCGCCGCGATGGCCGAGGATAAGCGCCGGCTGACGGGTTATATAAAGGAGGTCATCGACGGATGCCTCGCCCATCAGCGCGGGGACGCCCTCTTCCACGACGTCGTGGACGATCCGCGGAGCTTCGTCGAGACCAACCTGGCCCAGATGCTCGCCTACTCGATCTACCGAGGCGTCAAGGCCGGCTGGCTGGATGGGTCGTATCGGCCCCGGGCGGACAGGATGCGCGCGGCCGCCGAGGCCAAGGTCGACGATCGCGGCTACGTCCGCGACGTCTGCGGCTCGCCGACCTTCGAAGCGCCGGGCGTGGCCACGGAGGGACAGGCCTTCTTCCTGCTCATGGAGGCGGCGGCCCGGGCCTGAGCGGGGCTTAGTCGACGATAAAAACCCGGGCGCCCTTCGAGCTCAGGACGAGATGGGGGCGGGCGTCATCGTCCCCGGTCTCGAACCCCATACCCGGACTCAAAATGTGGGGATTGCCGCCCAGGACGATAATTTCAACTTCTCCCTCAAGGACGAGAAGAATGTGTCCCCGGCCGCACCAATGATCGGCCTTGAAGACCGGGGAGTACTCGACCGTCCGGACCCGGATTCCGCCCGCTTGGAAAGTTTTCCACACGGACATTCCCGTTTCGCCCTTGTGTTCGACGCCCTGGAGACGGCTCCAATCAGTCACCGTGAAGGGGATATCCTTGATCGTCATTGCGATCTCCTCTACTTTTTTTATCTGACCACATCCGGCGGCAAACATCAACCCCTTCCGCGGGAAGACCCGCTCCAGGGGCGAGCAAAGCCTCGGCCCCTTCGCTTTGGAAGGCCGGCTCCGATGGTGTAAAGTCCGTTGACACAAGCGTCGGTCCGATTCCGGCCTGTCCATTTTATCCATTGATAACACACAACTTAGCGTATCGGGATCGGACCCGCATCCGGCACGTTTTTTGCACAAAGAGAGGGGGAGCTACCGACATGGCACAAAACCACGACCCGGCTCGTT
Organism: Candidatus Aminicenantota bacterium; assembly: GCA_022867325.1. GTDB lineage: Bacteria > Acidobacteriota > Aminicenantia > Aminicenantales > JAFGBC01 > JAFGBC01. Next base: position 1,424 of record JALHUR010000193.1, read on the forward strand.
CGGCCCACAACCTTCTTATCCAAGCGCTCGCGGTTCTGGCCGTCGCGGCCCTGTCCTCCGGATGCGGGTCCGGCCTCTCGGTCCGTCAGGATCCGACCTATAAATCCTTCTTCGAAAAAACGCGCTTGATCATGACCGGCGAGGAAATCGACATCTACGAGCATCTCCCCGACACGGAATCCCGGCAGGCGTTCATCGAAGAATTCTGGAAGAGCCGCGATCCGGACACGGGCACCGACGAGAATGAAGCCCGGATCGAATTCGAAGACCGCGTCCGCTACGCCAATAAATGGTTCGGGACCTGGACCAAGAGCCTGAGGCGGATGAATTGGGAGCCCGCCGAAACCGACAACGGATGGACCTCGGACCGGGGCCGGATCTACATCGTCCTCGGACCTCCCGACGAGATCTACCTCACCGACGGCGACGACACCCATTTCCTGCCCGCAGGGATGAGCGAGGACCGCTGGCACTACGATGACGCGACTATGGAGATTTGGTTCTATATGCGGTACCAGGTCACCTTCGGGTTCAGCAAGCGCTCCATCAGCCTATGGGTCATGGACCTCATCGACGCTCAGGGCCGCTCGGTCCTCGAGGAAGCCAAGCTCAACTGGATCGTCGAATCCTCCGTCTCGCCCAAGCGGGCCCTGAGGTTCAAGGCCGGCCGGACCGCCTCCGGCATCAAGATCAGGGTTCCGGCCTCGAGAATCAGCTTCAAGGAGGAGGAGGGGAAGCTCGTGGCCGGCCTGGAAGCCCGCATCGCCGTCTACAGGAATTACAAAAAACTGCAGGACCTCAGCTATAGCCAACGCTACGCGTTCAGCGAAGAGGAGATCGTCGCCGTCAAGGAACTCGTCCTGGAGGTCCCCTTCCAGCTCGTCCAGGGCCGCTACTATCTCGACATCACGCTCGAGGAAACGACCGCCCCCGCCGTCTCCAAATACAGGAGCGGCCTCAAGTTCGTCCTGTGACGGGACTAGAACTTAACGTCCGTTTCGACCGTGAAGAATTTATAATCCTTGTAGAGAATTGTCGTCCTCGAACGCACGAACTTCTTGTCTTTCTTTAGAACATAGGACTCTTCGGTTGTATCGCGGCTCGGGAACCTGATCCCGTTCTTGACGACTTCGTATTCCGTGACCGAGACCAGGGCCGGCTCCGCCTTCAGCGTCGCGGCGGTCTCGCGGATGATCTGGAAATTCCCGACCGAGGTCTGCTCCCACTCGATCTTGACGATGCTGGCGTCCCCCTCGAGGACCCAAATCCGGCCGTTGCAGTGGGCGCCCGCGAACGACGGCTTGGGGACGGCGTCGACAAGAAGAGCTTTTTGACCCTTGATGATTTCCTCACCGGCGATCCTGTAGTCGTACTGGGGTTGCCTCGCTTCCCCGAGCAGGCCGAACAGGGCGTTCTCGACCCGAACCGTCATGGTTGTCAGCCGGGCGTTCTTCTCATTCCTGGAAATCCCGTCCTCTTTGACGAGCGTCCGATTCTCGACGCTCCGGCCGCTCTTACGGATGAATTGATAGTCATGGACGAAGGTCCGGACGAATCCCCGTCTGGGAACCCGGTAGGAGAACGACCAGCTTGTCGTTAGCCCGCCGGGCAGGATGACGTCGGGCTCGATCTGGGGAAGATTGAAGATCTCTTCCTTGATATCCTCGATGCAGACGAAATCCAGGGCCGCCTTTTCCAGCCGCTGGCAATAGACTTTCGTCACGGCCAGGATCCGGGCCAGTCTCCCGTCGGGAACGGATTGCCGGGGGGCCGCGCCCGAAAGCAAGGTCGAGGCCGTTCCGGCCGCCAGAGAGATTCCGACAATGAAAAGAAAACAGCGCGCGTTCTTCATGGGACGCTCACCTCCCGCAGGACCTGTCACCCGTTAGTATTTTAATCCATTTCCGCCGAGACGGCCAGCCAAAGCCGGGCCTCCCCTCGGAAAAAACTGAAGCTCCACGGACTAACTTCCGTGGGATCCCGCGAAGGGGATTAAAGCTGGAACCGGTAGGAGAATTTAAGCAGGACGATGTTGTCGCCGGGAGCCTGGAATAGGTCCTCGAGATCCCGCCACAGGCTGAAATCGCCGGGATGGCTCCCATCCGCCCGCCGCTGGGTCCAGACCAGGTAGAGCATCGAGCCCGGCAGGTACTCCCAGCGCAGAACGATTGTTCCGCGCAGCGACTTGAGGCTGAAGTCGGGATCGGCGAACGAAAAGGGGCGGGCCGGGCCGGGGCCGTCCGAGTCGGCCGTGTAAATCCCATCCTTGTAATCCAGGGTCGATCCGTTGGCCTGGCCGAAAACGTTGAAGCGGAACGTCCGGGCCGCGGCCAGCTCCTTAAACAGGCTGTAATCTCCGGTCCCGATGTAGGGCTGAAGATAGGCCTGAAGGCTGAGCCTGGGCGTGAAGGTCCAGTTGGCCCGGATCTCGATCGGGAAGGTCTTCTGGATGATGTCGGACAGGATGTAGCGGACCCCGTACGTTTCGGTCATCAGATCATCCGCGACCTTGGTCACCCACTGGCCCTGGGAAAAGCGGAAGTTATAGCCGGGCCCCAAAGAGAGGCTGACCTTCTCCACGGGCTTCCAGGTCAGGGAAAAAATCAGGGACCAGTTGTAGCCGCCGTCGGGATGGGTCCGGTAGTGGGCTTGGAGCTCGGCGACCAGCGGCTTCCGGTTGTCGCTTTCGATCATGATCCGCTCGGTCTGTCCCGAAGGATAATAAGCCATCGGCCCGCCCCGGGTCAGGTAATGGCTGATCTTGGGCGGCTCGTAGTCCAAATGAAGGCCGAGGGACCAATAATTGAGGAGTTGGGCTTCTCCGTCCAGGTACCAGTACTCGCCGATCCGGTTCCCCCCGAAATCGAGGGTCCGGTAATAGCTGAGGAGCCCCAGCCAGCGGCGAAACAGCGGGCCGGGATGGAAGGCCTGGTAGCCGAGAGAGACGTGCCCGTTGATGAGGTCGCCCCGGCCGTGGTAGCCGAGGTCGTTGGCCTCGAACCCGGGCGACTGGGCGCCTAAGCCGGTGTTGAAGACGATGTTCCCTTTCTGCTTGTTGAGGTAGAGGCGTCCGGCCCAGCCGGAGAGCGACGTCGCGTTCTCGTCGACCCGGACGCAATCCTGGTCGGGCCGCTGGAAATAGTGAAGGGCCGAGGTTTGAAGCCGGGTCATGGCCTCGCGGCTGCCGGCCACGACCGTCCCGCCCAGCCAGCCGGTCAGAACCCAGCCGTTGTCCTTGCCGAGGGCGGTCCAGCCGTCGAAACCCAGGGCGAGCGCGCTCCGGCTCAGGGTCGCGTCGAGCGCTTCGCCGTCGATGTTCCTGAGCACGGAGGTCGCGATGAACCCCAGCCCGCGCTTTCCGCCGCCGAACTCCTTAAGGCCGCGCAGGATGCCGTAGTACGTGAAGGGTTCGACCTCTTGCGATGAGCGGACTCCCGCCAAATCGAGCTCGGCCGATTCCCGTCCCGTGAAGGCGCTGACGAACCCGAGGTTGAAATCCCGCCCGGCTTTTCCGGTCATCTTGGCCGCGGCCAGGATGGTCGTCCATTCGGGGATGTCGGCGAAACCGGGCGTGCTGACCCTCCCTTGGGGTTGGCGCCCGATGCGGCGGCTGTAGAAGAAGCCGGGC
>JALHUR010000194.1 GCA_022867325.1 Candidatus Aminicenantota bacterium
CAACGACTGGAACAGCCTCAAGGTCAGCCTCTATTATCAAAAGGACCAGGCCCGAACCCAGGACGACATCGCCTTGCCCTGGACCGAGTTCGACCAGGGGACGTTCTCCCTGGCCGCCGAGGACCACATCACGCTGCTCGAAGACTGGAAGATCATCGCCGGCGCCAGCTGGGACCGGCTGTCTAAGTTCGAGGGCTCGGCTTCAGCGAAGCTCAACCCTTTGATCGGCGTCAAGTACGCGCCCGGGGACGATTTCGAGGCGCATATCTCCTTTTCCGGCAAGTCCAAGTTCCCGAACATGAGGGCCCTTTATTCGCCGTCCTCGGGGAATCCCAATCTTTTAAGCGAGCGGGCGCAGTCCTGGGAGCTGGGGGCGACCTATAACAAGGCTTTTTATCTGAGCGGGGCCGTGTTCGTGAACACGCTCAGGGACATGATCGACACCGTCCGCCTTCCCGACGGCACGCGGCAGTACCGGAACATCGGCAAGGCCCACATCAACGGCGCCGAGATCCAGGTCCAGAAAGCCTGGCCGGCCGTCCAGCTGTCCTTGAATTACACCTACCTCGACCACAAGAACGAATCCGACGACCGCCCCCTCGACGTCCTGTCCGATCATAACCTGAACTTCGAAGCCCGGATCAGGCCCCTCAAGGTCATGAGTCTGTCCGTCTTCGGACTCTACGCTTCGAAATCCTATTGGTACGATACCGGGACACGGACGCTCCTCGATATCCCGTCTTATTGGACCCTGGACGCGGTCGCTTCCTATGGCTTCTCGATCGCCCAGATCTTCGTCAAGATCGCCAACCTGATGGATGAGTATTATTATACCGAGCCCGGTTTCCCCTGGCGGGGACGGACCTTCGAGGCCGGTTGCTCGATAAGGGTGTTTTAACGCCGGGGACTCGTCGTTTGTAGTCGGTTTTTCGCTATCGCATTTTCTGATATCATCGACTTGTATCCTTTTTTGGGAAGGAGCTTCGATGATGAAACGCGGGGCCCTTGTTCTTTTCTCGATCGCAGTTCTCACCGTCCTGGGATTTGTGAACCGGCATTCCGACCAACCGCCCGATTCGACCTGGACCGTGACGCCCGAGGAATACCTCGATTCTCCGGCGGTCTCGATCCTCGTCTTCCACGATTACTATCCTGAAGGCAAGCAGGGCGGGATCGAGATTATCCAGCACGGCGAAAGGGTCGCGGCCGACGGCGACGTCCGTCTCGAGGTCACACCGGGACAATGGGCCGACCTCCCGACGATCGGCAAACGCGAAGTCGACCGGTCGAGCCTCGAGATCCGGGTCCCGGCTTCCTTCGCCAAACCCGAGCTGCGCTACACCGTGCGGGTCAAGCCCGAAGGCGAGGCCGTCCGCGTCTATGTTGATCTTGATCGACCGCTGCCGGCCGGGCTCGCCGGGAAGGCCAGTTTCAACCTGGAGCTTTTTCCCTCGGCCTACTTCGGCAAGACCTATCATCTGGGGACGAAATCCGCTATTTTCCCGCGCCAGGGAAACGGACCCATGCTCTCCGGCGGGATGGGCCTGCTCCGGCCCGTCGCCCTGGCCGCCGGTCCCAAGCTCATCGTCGCGCCCGAGGAGCCGCTGAGGATGATGACCATCGAATCCTTGACCGGCGAATTGGAGCTCTATGACGGCCGCGACAGCGCCGACAACGGGTGGTTCGTCGTCCGCTCGGCCCTCAAGCCCGGACGGACCATTGGAGCGGTGGAATGGATCATCGCTCCGCACCGCGTCCCCGGCTGGAAACGGGAGCCGGTCATCGCCGTCTCACAGGTCGGCTACCATCCCGACCAGGTCAAGCGGGCCGTGATCGAGCTCGATCGCCGTTCGGGCGTCCCCGGCCGGGCATCGCTCCTCAAGGTCAACCAGGGCGGAGGGCTGAATGAGATTGCGGCCTCCGCCGCGGTCCCTTGGAAAGGGAAGTTCCTTCGCTATGACTACGCCTTCTTCGACTTCAGCCAAGTCCGCGAGCCCGGGATGTATATCATCAGGTACGGGGCGGTCGAAACGCCGCCGTTTAAAATCGGCCGCGATGTTTACCGCGACGCCGTCTGGCAGCCGACCCTGGAGACCTACCTTCCCGTCCAGATGTGCCATGTCGAGGTCCGGGACGTCTGGCGGATCTGGCACGGGGCCTGCCACCTCGACGACGCCGTCCAGGCGCCGCCCTCGACCGTTCACTTCGACAGTTATCAACAGGGATCCGTCCTCAAGGATCGCTTCGCCGCTTTCGAGCACATTCCCCATCTCGACCGGGGCGGCTGGCACGACGCCGGGGACTACGACCTGGCCGCCGGATCCCAGGCCAACGTAACTCTGGTCCTGGCGCTGATCAGAGAAACCTTCGGCCTGGCGACCGACCAGACCACGGTCAGCCGAACCGCCCGACTCGTAGTGCTCCACGATCCGGACGGGATTCCGGACATCCTTCAACAGGTGGAACACGGCGCAGAGAACCTCCTCTCCGGCTACCGGGCCGCCGGCCACAGCTTCGGCGGAATCATCGAAGGATCGATCATCCAATATTCCCTGCTCGGCGATACGGCTTCAATGACCGACAACCGCGCCTTCGATCCGGCCCTCAAGCCCGGGGAAATCGGGGAAGGACGCTCGGGCCTGAAGGACGATCGCTGGGCGTTCACGGATCCCGACACCTCCTTGGAATACAGAGTGGCCTCGGCCCTTGCCGCCGCAAGCCGCGTGCTCCAGGGCACGAACGACGCCCTGGCCCGGGAGTGCCTGGAGACGGCCCTCCGGGTCTGGGAAAGAGAGCAGGGCCGGACGCCCGTCGTCGGCCGCGCCGCTTATGTGCCCGGGCGGCCCGAGGTCCAGGAGATCCTGGCGGCCGTCGAGCTCCTGATAACGACGAAGCAGTCCAGGTTCGGGGAAAGACTCGCGGCGCTTCTGCCCGTGATCGAGAAAAACTTCGGCGATGTCGGTTGGGCCGTCAGCCGGGTCCTACCCCTCCTTAGGGATCGGCCATTCCATGACGCCGTCGGCCGGGCCGCGGCGCGTTACGCCGAGGAAACCGACCGCGAACTCTCCGCCAACCCCTTCGGCGTTCTCTGGCGGCCTGAGATCTGGGGCGTCGGTTGGGACATCCAGGATTTCGCGGTCGGCCAATATTTCCTCCTCAAGGCTTATCCCGGCCTCTTCA
>JALHUR010000195.1 GCA_022867325.1 Candidatus Aminicenantota bacterium
CTCTCCGGCCCATCCGTATAATATAATAAAGACAAAGGAGATCAAGGATGGAAAAGCATGTCAATCTGATCGGCATCTTGTGGATCGTGTCGGGGGTTCTGGGGCTCTTCGCCGCGTTTCTGGTCGCCGGACTTTTGTTCGGTCTGTCCTTCATCCCCGAGATCGATCCGGAAGCGCCCGGCATCCTGAGGTGGATCGGGTTCGGCGTCGGGACTTTCCTCCTCGTCATGGCCGTCCCCAAGATCATCGCCGGGATCGGGATGCTGAAGACGAGAGAATGGGCCCGGGTCCTGACCCTGGTCGTATCCGTCCTGAGCATCCTCGAGTTCCCGCTCGGGACGGCCCTGGCGATCTACTCCATCATCATCCTGATGAGGGACGAGACGATCCAGCTGTTCAGGAAGGTCTGACTCGACTCCGGCGCCCCGCCCCCCGCCCTCCCTTGAAGATTTCTCTCTGAGATTCTATACTTGGCGGAGATTCAGGAATGATCTTGATCCTGAACACCGCTAATAAGGAGAAAACCGATGACCGATCTCGAAAAGAAGATTCTGGAGATTATCCGGACAAATCCTCTGGCAGGCTTGGCCACGATCAGCGAAGACGGGAAGCCTTGGGTCCGAACGGTCACGATCTGGACCTCGAACGACCTCGCTTTGCGTTTCTGCACAGATGCCGGGTCTCGGAAATCGCGCCAGATCGAAAAAAATCCTGAGGTCCATCTGACTTGCGGGATCATGGATTCCCCCGATAATTCCGCCTATCTCCAAATCCAGGGCATTGCGGGGATCTCAAGGAACCCGGAAGAAAAGGAAGCCAACTGGCGGGAGGAGTGGCGTAAGTTTTTCACGGGACCCGAGGATCCCAATTACGTAATCGTCATCATCAGGCCCTATCGCATCGAATACAACGGGCCGGGCGCAGCCGCGGCCGAGATCTGGGAGAGACGGCCTCGCTGAAGGCCGCGAAGACAATCACTTTAGCCACTGGTCGAGCCAGCCGATGACCGTCTCGTGCCAGAGGATGGAATTGGCCGGCTTGAGCACCCAGTGGTTTTCGTCGGGAAAATACAGGAACTTGCTGGGGATGCCTTTCCGTTGGAGGGCGTTGAAGGTCGAAAGGCCCTGCGTTTCGACGACCCGGAAGTCCTGCCCGCCGTGGACGACGAGCATGGGCGTCTTCCAGTTCTTGACCAGGTTGACCGGGTTGTGCTTCTCGTAGCCCTGGGGATTGCCCCATGGCGTCCCGACATGATCCCACTCCGGGAACCAGAGCTCCTCGGTGTCGAAATAAGCGGCCCTCTCGTCCAGGTTCCCGTCGTGGCTGATCAGGCACTTGAAGCGATCGGGCCAAGCCCCGGCGATCCAGTTGATCATATAACCGCCGAACGAGGCGCCCAGCGCGCCGACCCGCGTCCCGTCCATCCAGGGATAGCGCTTGAGGGCGGCCTCGAGCCCCTTCTGGAGATCGACGAGAGGCTTGCCGCCCCAGTCGCCCCGGATCGAGTCGCAGAAGGCCTGGCCGTAGCCGGTCGAGCCGTGGAAATCGACCATGACGGCGGCGTAGCCGGCGCCGGCGTAGGCCTGGGGATTCCAGCGGTAGTGGAAGTCGTTCCCGAACGATCCCTGCGGCCCTCCATGAATAAGGAAGGCGACCGGATATTTGCGGGCCGGGTCGAAGTCCACGGGCTTGACGATATAGCAGTAAACCGTCTCGTTATTCCAGCCTTTGAACGAAAACTGCTCGGGCTCGCCCAGGCGGGCGGCGGCGACCTTGGCGGAGTTGATGGAGGTGACGGCCTTCTCGTCGCTCCCGTCGGGCTTGACGGAATAGATATCGACCGGCGAAAGCAGGGTATGGCGCTCGAAGGCGATCCGTCCCGCGGCCGGGGCGAAGCCGTTCACGGTCCCTTTTTCGACGATTGTCTTGACCTCTCCCGTTTTAACGTCGATCGAGAAAAGTGAAGTCTGGCCCTTGTTGCCGGCCGTAGCCAGGATCTTGGCGCCGTCCTCGGACCAGCCGAAGGCGTTCACCGAGAAATCCCAGGCTTCGGCCAGGACGCGCTCTTTGCCGTCCGGCCAATCTTTAAGGACGATCCGGAAACGGTCGGCCTCGTAGCCGGGCCGGGCCATGGCCAAGTAGGCCAGCGTCTTGCCGTCGGGCGAGAAGACCGGCGTCGTATCCCAGGCTTTGTTGGCGTCGGTCAGGCACTTGGACGCCTGGGAGCCGTCAATGGGGACATAAAAGAGATCCATGTCCGTGGACCAGGCTTCATCCTTGCCCATGCCGGGGGCCGTGAAGACGAGGCCCTTGCCGTCCGAAGTGAAGGCAATCTCCTCCGTCCCGCCGAAGGGCTTGTGGGGCGTGTCGGCGTCCATGGCCGGCATGAGGTCTTTGGCCTGGCCGCCCTGCTTGGGGAGGACGAAGAGATGCGAGCGGCGGCCGTCGCTCCAGGTGTCCCAATGGCGGACGAACAGCTTATCGTAGATCCGGCCGGTGGCCTGCCGGTTCGCGACGTCATCGAGCTTCTTGTCGGTGGCCTCGACGCTCATCCCCGGGAAAACCTCCATGGTCACGGCGATATTGGCGCCGTCCGGGGACACGATGAGGCCGCCGACGTCGAGCGGGAATTTCGTGACCTGTTGGGCCTCGCCGCCGTCGACTTTAATCCGCCAGACCTGCGCGGACCCGGACCGGGTCGACAGAAAGAAGATGCACTTCCCGCAGGACGACCAGCGGCCGCTGAAATCCGCCGCGGGATTGTTCGTCAGGCGGCGCAGGCCCTGCCCGTCCGTCCCGACCAGCCAAAGATCGGTCCGGCCCCTGTTCGCGGCCAGGTCGGTCTCGCGGACGTTGAAGACGATCCACTTCCCATCGGGCGAAACCTGCATGTCCGAGATCCGGTCCATGGCCAGCATGTCCCGGATCGAAAAGGGATGGCTGTCAGCGGCGGCGGCCCAAGACGGGGCCGACGTCCCGAGAATAAGGAAAAGGACGACGATCGTTACGATGAGATGACGGCGCATGGGTTTACCTCCGAATAGAGTCTATATAGCACACCCCCCCTTCTCAGTCAAAAATGGTCAAAAATGGTGACGCTTAACCGTGTCCCCTATTGGAAAAAGGGACATGGTTAAGCGTCACCGATTTATGAATTCCGGGTTTTGACAACTCGCCGTTCCCTATGATATTCAATAAACCTCATGGCGACGCGGGTCGAGAAATGGGTCGAGGAGGTGGCCGCCCTCACCCAGCCGAAGTCCGTCTATTGGTGCGACGGCTCCGAGGGCGAGGCCATCCGCCTCGTCGAGACCGGGGTGCGGGAGGAGCGGATCGGAAATCATCCCGTCTTCCAGGAGCTCAACCATGCGACCTGGCCCAACGCCTTTCTCCACCGCAGCCACCCGACCGACGTCGCCCGGACCGAACACCTGACCTTCGTCTGCCCGTCCGAGAAAGAGCGGGCCGGCCCCAACAACAACTGGATGGACCCGCGCCGGGCTAAGGAGATCATGACCGGGCTCAGCCGCGGCTGCATGCGCGGCCGGACGATGTACGTCCTCCCTTACATGATGGGCCATCCCGATTCCCCCTACGCCAAGGCCTGCATCCAGATCACGGATACCTCCTACGTGGCGCTCTCGATGCGGATCATGACCCGGATGAGCAAGCAGGTCCTCAAGAAGATCGGGGGCGGCGACAACTTCACCCGCGGATTCCACTCAATCGGCGACCTCGACCCCAACCGCCGCTTCATCATGCACTTCCCGGACGAGAATTTCGTCTGGAGCGTCGGCTCGGGCTACGGCGGGAACGCCCTGCTCGGCAAGAAGTGCTTCTCGCTCCGGATCGCCTCCTGGCAGGGCTATCGCCACGGCTGGCTGGCCGAGCACATGGTCATCATGGGGATCGAGGACATCAAGGGGAACGTCCGCTACGTGACGGCCGCCATGCCCTCGGCCTGCGGCAAGACGAACCTGGCCATGCTCGAGTCGGCCCTGCCCGAGTTCCGGGTCTGGACGATCGGCGACGACATCGCCTGGCTCAACATCGGCCCGGACGGACGACTGTACGCCATCAATCCCGAGGCCGGTTTCTTCGGCGTCGCCCCCGGCACGTCCATGAAAACGAACCCGAACATGATCAGGACGCTGCGGGCGTCCAAATTCTTCCCGACCCTGTTCACCAACGTCGGCCTCGACCGCACGACCAACGAGCCCTGGTGGGAAGGCCTCGACGACCGGACCGGCCGGGAGATGCTGGACTGGCAGGGCCGGCCCTGGGACCCCTCCAAGGGGACCAAGGCGGCCCATCCCAACTCTCGGTTCACGACCTCGCTCTACAACTGCCCCACCTTGTCCAAGGAGTTCGACAATCCGCTCGGCGTCCCCATCTCGGCCGTCCTGCTGGGGGGGCGTCGCTCCCGGCTCATCCCCCTCGTGACCGAATCATTCAACTGGCCCCACGGCGTGTTCATGGGCGCCCGGACCGGTTCCGAGACGACCGCGGCGGCGGCCGGAAAGGTCGGAGTCCTGCGGCGGGACCCTTTCGCCATGCTCCCCTTCTGCGGCTACAACATGGGCGATTACTTCCGGCACTGGATCAACATCGGAAGCCTCTGCTCCCGTCCGCCCCGGATCTACGCCGTCAACTGGTTCCGGGTCGACGAGCGGGGCAAGTTCATCTGGCCCGGGTTCGGGGACAACGCC
>JALHUR010000196.1 GCA_022867325.1 Candidatus Aminicenantota bacterium
AAAGACCGTCAAACCCGACTTGAAAAAGAAACCCGAAGCGCCGCTCCTGGCCGCCGGAAGGATCAAGCCGTCGCCCGCTCCGATCGACAGGGCCCTGACCGGAGCCGCGGCGCCGGCGCCCTCGGCCCAGGACGTCGTCTCGGCCACGTTCGTTTCCCAGGAGACCGGACTTCAGATCGTCTGGTTCTTCGACAAAAATTTTAATTGGAAAGGAGAAGAGAAATGAAAAGGATTTATGTAATCGGGCTAGCTGTTATTATCCTCGGCGCGGCCCTGGCGCCGCTCCAGGCCCAGGAGGCCAAGGCCCCCAACCTCAAGAATGAAATGGTCCGGCTCAAGTACCTCAGTCCAGGCCCGGTCGAGGCGTTAATCAGGCCATATCTAAGCCGAGAGGGCAGCATCAGGTCCGACGGCGAGAAGCTCCTGGTCATCAGGGATTATTCCGAATTCGTGGAAAAGATCCTGGCCGTAATCAAGGATATCGACATCAAGCCGACCGACATCATGTTCACGGCCCAGCTCATCGTCGGCTCTTTAACCCCGGGCGACAAGGCCGACGAGTCCTTACTAAATGACCCCGTCCTCAAGGAGATCAGGGGATTCCTGCCCTACCGTAGCTTCAGCCAAATCGACGCTAACCTCATCCGGACCATCGACAACGAGCGCGCCCAAATGACCGTGGGTAAACGAGCCGAATTCACGCTCTACCTCAGACCGACGTACGCCAAAGACGGAGAAGCGGAATACATCAAGACCGAGCTTCAGCTTCTGCTTCTTAAGATGGTCTTTGGAGATGACGGAAAACCGCAACTCATGCCTGCTGACTCAGGAAAATCTCAATCCCTGATCCAGACTACGCTGTCCATAAAGTCGGGCGAAAAGACCGTCGTCGGCGTCTCCAAGCTCGACGGCGGCGACAAGGGGCTGATCCTGATCTTGAGCGCAAAAGTCATCAAATAGCAGCCCGGCCGCAAGTAATTCCGGGGACACATCACTTATCTCATAAGATTAGTCGAGATAAGTGATGTGTCCCCTTTTTTTTGGAATAAGCCGTTTGTCCGCCCCTTTCTTTTGGTTCTTCTGCCGTTTTCGGGAGTATCCCAAGGCGATGAATGCCGCCCCGAAGCCCCCCGTAGCGGAGGGGGACCAGTTGTTTTAACCGCTAGGGAACCGCCGTACTCATGGAGCCATAACAAACACTCGAAATACGGAATTCCTAAAACGCGTCATCGGCTCCGTGAGTACAAGGGGGCCGGGGGGAGAGGGGTGGTATTCATCGCTGCGTTTCCCGAAAACGGGAGAAGAACCTAATTCTCCGCAACGGTCAATACTCGATACAACCCTTTAGCTCCAGTCAGGATGTGTCTCGTGAGGACTCAGGCGTTTCGCTGGGAGGCCGATTTGGTCAGGGACTTGAGCCTCTTGGGGAGGTCGCGGAAGCTCGGATCCCATTTCTCGACTTCGCGGAACAGGGCCAGGGCTTTATCCTTGTCGTCCGTTTCCAGGTAGAAACAGGCCAGTTCGTATTTCAGGGTGAACTGGGGACGGTCGCCGTCCTTGGCCAGGGACAAGGCTTTTTCGACCCATCTGCGAGCCTCCTCGAACTCGCCCTTCTGGGCATAGCACTGCCCGATCATGGCGAAGCAGTCGAGAGCCCGGCTGTTGTCATGGGAGGCGATCTGGAATTCGTCGATGGCCACTTCCCAGAGCCCCTGTTCCAGGTAGGCGACGCCGAGGTTGTAGTGGAGCTCGTAATTGTCCTGGTCGACCCGCTGGGCGATGGCCTTGCGGAAAGCCCGCAGGATGTCCGTCAGGTCCTTCTCGTAGGCCCCCATATCCCCCTCGGACTGCTGCTCGATGAGGATTTCGATCATCTCCAGCTCGACCACGGCCTGGAGGCGGACGTCGAAATATTTAAAGGAGACGGTTTTTTCGGGCGGTTCGGGCAGGACTCCGGTATCCATGAAGATTTCGCTGGCGACGATCTTGTCGTCATCGTCGACGACCCGAGTGGTCACCCGGGGCGGCTCGGCGGCGCTGAGGCGGACCTCCTTGGCCTTGGCCTTCCCGACCCGTTCCTGGAGCTCGTCTTCCGCGACCGGGCCGGGGGTTTCCATTTTCTCGATGAGTTCCAGCTTTTCCAGGATCCGGGGATCGTCCATGAACTGGAGGCGGAGGTTCTCCAGAATCCGTTTCGCGTTCCGGATCAGCCCCTGCTCGAGATAGAGCTCGGAGGTCGCGATGCCGGACTGAATGGCCTCCTCGTCCTTCTTGGCGACCGGGACGACGTCGGCCTCGGAAGCGGGCTGGTCGCCGACGAAACCGAAGTCCCTCCTCAGCGTCTTGTACTCCTTGCCCAGCTCCTTGTCCTCGGGACAGAGGGCGACCAGCTCGGACAGGACGAACATCATCTTTTCCTTGAGCCCCTTTTCACGGGCTTCCTGGAGGATTATCCGATAGACGACCTCGAGGCGTTTTTTCTGCCCGACCGCCTTGTAGATGGAAGCGAGCTTCTCCAGGGTCGGGAGGTGGACCCTTTTATGAGTCGCGATCAGGCCCAGCAGCCCGATCGCCTTGTCCTCCTTCTGCTTCTTGAGAAGGCTGGTGATGAGGGGCTCGAAGGCTTCAAGGGCCTCGTCGAGCTTGTCCAATCCGATCCGGGCCCTGCCCAGCTTGACGCGGGCATTGACGTCCGAAGGCTTCTCGGTCGCGATCCGGTCGAAGATGTCCTCGGCCTTCTTGAAGTTTTGGTCCTCGAGATGAAGGCCGCCCAGGAGCCCCCACAATTCGAGGTTCCCCTTGTCCCTCTTGACGGCGTCCTCAACCAGGCTCAGGGCTTCTTTCCGCTTGCCGCGCTTGCGGAAGATCTCCATCAGGTTGGCGACCGTCCGCGGAAAGCTCTCCTTGAGCTCCCGGGCCTGGACGAGGAGACGCCCGGCTTCCTCATACTTTTCGGCCGCGATCCAGTCCTCGGCCACGTCGTTAAGGGTCTCGAGGGCCTCGTTCAGCATCCGGTTCTGGACATAGAGGTCGGCCAGCTCCAGCTTCAGCTTGGGATCCTGGCGGTCGAGCTTGACGAGCCTTTCGTAAAGCGCGATCAACTCCTTGATTTTTTTCTCGCGCTTGAGCCGGGCGGCCGCCCGGAGGTATTCGGCCTTGGCTTCGGCGGCGAAGTCCTGGCGCTCGTACATCTCGCCCATTTTCAGGGCCGCGTCCGCGTCGTCGGGCTTGAACTTGGAGATCTTCTTGTAAATGGCCAGGGCTTGGGAATACTGACCCCGGTTTTCATAATCGCCGGCCGCCACCTTGAAGGCGGCGACGGCCCGGTCGGGCTGATTGAGCTGGAGGTAAAGATCGCCGATCGTGTTGTTTAGGGACAGGTCGAGCGCCTCGCCCTCGAGGAGCTTCCGGTATTCGGCGATGGCGTCCTCGAGCCGGCCGGCCCGGACATGCTTCTCGGCCAGCTCCATAACCTTCATCCGGTCGATCTTAGGGTTCATCGTGCCTTAGGAACCCAATTTTAAATTAAAGCTCGTCCTGTGAAAAGCGGTCGGTCCCCGCTCCCGGAGGGCCCGATAGTGTTCGGCCGTACCGTATCCTTTGTTCCTGGCCAAGCCATACCCTGTATACACCTTATCCAAGAGCTCCAACATCCCGTCCCGGACGACCTTGGCGACAATCGAGGCCGCCGCGATGGAGACACTTTTGCGATCTCCCTGGGGGATGCCTTTCTGAGGATAATGTACATCCTTGAGGTCGAATCCGTCAACTAAAACAATATCGGGCGGCACCTTCAAGCCCTCGGCCGCCCTGCGCATGGCCAGCAGGGAGGCCCAGTAGATGTTGATCCGGTCGATTTCGGCATGGGTCGCCAGCCCGATCCCGACCGACCGGGCGACCCCGATGATCTCCTTGTAGAGGCTCCGGCGGCGGGCCGGGGTCAGGAGTTTGGAATCCCGGACGCCGCTGATCCAGGGGGGAGCGTCGTTCCCCCTCATGTTTTCCAGGGGGAGGATGACGGCGGCGGCGACCACCGGCCCGAACAGGGCCCCGCGGCCCGCCTCGTCGATCCCGGCGATCGTCCGGAAGCCTCGGCTCAGATAATCGTCCTCGATTTCGAAGCCCGCCATTTCAGGGCGATCAACGTTCTTCCTTGAGCTTGGCCGCCTTGCCCTTGAGATCGCGGAGGTAGTAAAGCTTGGCCCGGCGGACCTTGCCTTTTCGGACGACCTCGAACCGCTTGACCATCGGGGAATGGACCGGAAATATCCGCTCGATCCCGATGCCGAAAGAGATCTTCCGGACGGTGACCGTAGCGCTGAGACCCGAGCTTTTCCGGGCGATGACATCGCCCTTGAAGATCTGGATCCGTTCCTTGTCGCCTTCTTTGATGACGACATAGACCTTAACGGTATCGCCGATTCTGAAGGGCTCGAGGTCCTTCTTGAGCTGTTTTTCCTCGACGGCTCGAATCGCGTTCATGACTCTTTCCTTTCCTTTCGAATTTCGTCCAGGAGGACCCTGTCCTCGGCCGACAGCGGCCGGTCCCCGATGAGGAGGTCCGGCCTCAGTGCGAGCGTTTTGGCCAGCGCCTGCCGCCTCCGCCACCGCTCGATCCTCGCATGGTCCCCGGATAAAAGGACCTCGGGGACTCCGTGTCCCCGGAAGACGCGGGGCCTCGTGTAATGGGGGCAATCCAACAGCCCCTCGGCGAACGAGTCGTGGGCGACCGATCCGGCCTTGCCCACGACGCCGGGCACGAACCTGGCCACGGCGTCGATGACGACCATGTCCGCCGGCTCGCCGCCGGTCAGGACGTAATCGCCGATCGAAACCTCGACGGTCGCCAAGTGGAGGCCGACCCTTTCGTCGACGCCCTCATAGCGGCCGCAGATGAGGATGACCTGACGGCAGCCGGCCCAGGCCTGGGCCATATCCACGGTGAACATCCTCCCCAGCGGGGAGAGGAGGACGACCGGCGTCTCGGCCGTTTCCCGGACCGCTTCGACGGCCTTGCAGACCGGCCCGGGCATCAGGACCATCCCTTCCCCGCCTCCGAACGGTCGGTCGTCGACCTGGCGGTGCTTTCCCTCCGCCTGCTCCCGCAGGTCGTGGACCCGGATGTCGACGAGGCCCTTGTCGGCGGCTTTCTTGAGAATGCCCGCCCCAAGGAACCCCCCGAACATCTCGGGGAAGATCGTGATTATATCAAATCTCATTCAAATCTAAAAGGCCGTCCGGGGCGTCGATGACGATCCGCTTCCCGGCGACGTCGACCTCCCGGCAGAACGCCCGGTTGAGGGGAACCAGGATGTCCCGGCCCTCCCGGTCGATTACGAGCTGATCGTTGCCCGGGATCGTCCAGACGTCCTTGACGATCCCCGCCTCCCGGCCCTCGACCGTAACGACGCGGCAGCCGACAAGCTGGTAGAGATAATAAGCGTCCGGCTCCGGGAGGGGCAAGGCCTCCTCGGGCAAAAAGACCGGACATCCCGATAAACTCTGGGCCCCGTCCATCGAATCGATCCCCTTCAGCTTAAGTCTGTATACGGCGCCCGACGGTATCAGGGCCTCGACTTGGTGCTCTTGGTCCCGGTCGGCGACCCGGACGTACAGCGTCCGGAGCGAGCCCTCGTCCAGGGGGCCGTCCGGACGAAACTTAACTTCTCCTTTGTTCCCCCGACTCCCGATAATCGTCCCGATGCGGACCAATTATCCCTTTTCGATGATCTCGAGGTTGAATCTCCTCCTGAGCTTCATCCCGGCCGCGCCGAGGATGATCCGAATGGCCCGGGCCGTCCGTCCCTGCTTGCCGATGACCTTGCCCAAGTCTTCAGGGGCCACTTTCAGCTCCATGATCGTCGTCTGTTCGCCCTCGAGCAGGGAGACAACGACCTTGTCCGGATTGTCGACGAGAGCTTTGGCGATCAATTCAACGAGTTCTTTCACGACGACCTCCTTTTAGAAGAATGAACTCAGTCGGTTGTTGTCTTGGGTTTGGATGTCCGATCCAGAAGAGATAGAACGGTTCGGGACGGCTGGACGCCTTTCGCCAGCCAGCGCTTGGCGCGCTCTTGGTCGATTTTGATATCAGGAGGTTCCTTGAGGGGATCATAGGAACCGACGACGTCGATGGTCTCGCTCTGACAGGACCGCTTGGACTCCATCACCACGATCCTGTAGGAGGGCCGTTTCTTCGCTCCATACCTCATCAAGCGCATTGTTATCATGTTGTTACCATTTCTAAAAGAATGAGCTTTGATATTAGCCCAAATCGGGCTTGAAGTCAACCGTCATCATACCATAATCAGGGGAGCTTCGACAGCATTTTGGTGAAACCCGGTTTTTTCATCATCCGCCCCATCTCGAAGAACTGCTTGAGAAGCTGGTTGACATCGGACACGGGCCGGCCGCTCCCCCGGGCAATCCGGAGCCGGCGGCGGCCGTCGATGATCCGGGGACCGGCCCGCTCCTCGGCCGTCATCGAGTTGATGATGGCCTCGAACTGGACGATTTTCCTGTCGTCGAGGGCCAGCTTGGAGACGTCCTTGAACGGCCCCCCCCTGGGGAGCGACCCGAGGATCTGGGACAAGGACCCCATCTTCCGGACCTGGACGAGCTGTTTCCGGAAGTCGGCCAGGGTGAACTCCTGGCGGCGGAGCTTCCGGACCATCTCCTCGGCCTCTTTGAGGTCGACGGTCTCCTCGGCCTTTTCGATCAGGCTCAGGATGTCCCCCATGCCCAGGATGCGGGAGGCCATCCGGTCGGGATGGAAGACCTCGAGCTTGTCGTATTTCTCGCCGACACCGATGAACTTGATGGGCCGGCCCGTCGCGGACACGATCGACAGGGCCGCGCCGCCCCGCGCGTCGCCGTCGAGCTTGGTTAAAATGATCGAAGTCAGGCCGATCCGCTCCTCGAAGGCCTGGGCGCTCTTGACCGCGTCCTGGCCGGTCATGGCGTCGCCGACGTAGATCGTCTCGACCGGCTTGAGGGTGTCTTTGACTAAACGGAGCTCGGTCATGAGCTCTTCGTCGATGTGGAGGCGGCCGGCCGTGTCGACGAGGAGGGGGTCGAAGCCACGGTTCCGCGTGTGGGCCACGAGCTCTTTGAGGGCGGCCGGGGGATCGGCCATCCGTCCGGCCGTCATCCCGTAGAAGGGGACGCCCAGGGACTCGGCGATCATGGCCAATTGGTCCTGGGCCGCCGGCCGCTTGAGGTCGAAAGAGACAACGAGAGGGTTCTTGGCGATTCCCTTGGCCCAACGGGCGAGTTTGCCGCAGGTCGTCGTCTTGCCGCTCCCTTGGAGCCCGACCAGCATCAGGATGGAGGGCGGGGCCGGGGCGAAGGTGAGCGGCTTGTCGGAACCGCCCAGGACGGCGACGAGTTCGTCCCGGACGATCTTGATTACCTGCTGGGCGGGGGACAGGCTGTCGAGAACGGCCTGGTCCAGGGCTTTGACCCGGACCCGCTCGACGAAGTCCTTGACGACCTTGTAGTTGACGTCGGCTTCGAGGAGGGCCAGCCGGATCATCCGCAGGGCCTCGGCCATGTTCTTTTCGGTGACCTTGGCCTCGCCCCGCAGGAACTTGAGGACGGATTGAAGCCGATCGGAAAGCTGGTCGAGCATGGCCCTCCCATCATAGGCCAAGCGGCGCGGGCGGTCAAACCCTCGACACTCATCGAAGCCCTGAGTGCAGGCGTTTCGCAGTACTCATAAGCCGTTTACGGCTTATGTGTGCTGCAAGGCTGCTCCCGGGCGTCTTCGCCCGTACTCATTGGCCGTTCCAGGCCTATGAGTGCCGGCCTTAGGCTGGGGCTTTGTCTGGGTTAACCCTGAGCCCCGCTTTTTAAAGCGGGATAGCGTTGGCGAATGGGTCAACGCGGGGGGACGGCAGCCTAGAGTTTGCTTGACAATATACAGGATTTCTTCTATAAATAGGGTATCTCGATGGTTAAGTGTTTCATTCGGACGGCGGGGCTTATTTTTAGCTGAGCAAGGGAAGGCTTTTCATTGAGCCATGGATAAACGTTTATTTTTAGGAGGAGAAAAGGAGTGAACAAAATGAAGAAAGGTTACGTCCGCTATGGAGCCTTGGGGATCGGCTTGCTGATCATGGCAGCCGCCGCCCTGATCGTCTTTTCCCCGAGCAGCTACGGAACGGCGCCGGACAAAGAGGGCTTTGCGCCCATGAATCCGGAGTTTATCAGGTACTTGAACGACCGGAAGGACGGGAAGAGCTGGGTCACCGTCACCAAGGACGGCCATCCGTTGGGCGACCTTCCAAGCCCGCACGACATGTCTCGCCTTATACCGCTCCCCGATCCCGTGCCGGCCGACAGCCTGCCCGCATCCTACGACTTGAGGACAAAGAATAAACTCACGTCCGTGAAAGACCAGGGAAGCTGCGGCTCCTGCTGGTCCTTCGGCACCTACGCGTCCCTCGACTCCTTTTTAAAGCCTGGAGCCGTCTGGGACTTCGCCGAACAAGATCTCATCGAAAAACACGGCTTGGACTGGAAGGAATGCGACGGCGGCCATATGTGGCTATCGGCTGCTTACCTGGCCCGCTGGGCGGGACCGCTCAAGGAAACCCAGCACCCTTACGAATACTACGGCATCGAGGGGGCGGCGCCCGCCAAACACGTCCAGAATATCATCATGATGGACGAGCGGAAGAGCGCCACCGATAACGTCAAGATCAAGAATGCGATCATCAACAACGGGGCCGTCTACGTCTCCTTCTGGTGGTCCGACTCGGCCTACAATTCGACCAACGCCGCCTACTACTACTCCAGCTCGACCCAGGCGGACGGGGGCGGCCACGCCGTGGCCATCGTCGGCTGGGACGACAATTTCTCCAAGTCCAAGTTTAAGTCGGCGCCCTCCGGCAACGGCGCCTTCATCGTCAAGAACTCCTGGGGGGCGAGCTGGGGCAAGAGCGGCTACTTCTACGCTTCTTATTACGACAAGTTCTTCGGGAAGCGGGGAGGCACGGCCGTCTTCAAGGGCGAACCGGCCACGAACTATAAGACGAACTACGGCTACGACCCGCTGGGCTGGATTAACAACTTTGGCGGAAGCTCCGAGACCTTATGGTTCTCCAACATCTTCACGGCCAGCCCCGCCGGCTCCCTCAAGGCCGTCGGGTTCTACGCATCGGCCAACAGCAACACCTACGAGATCTACATTTATACGAACGTTCAATCCGGCAAGCCGAGGAGCGGAACCCTGGCCAAGACCAAAAAAGGGACCATCAGCGGCTGGGGATATTATACGATCCCGCTCGGGGTGAATCTCCCCCTCGCCAGTGGTAAGAAGTTCTCGATTGTCATCAAGCTCAAAACGGCGGGCTACAAGTACCCCATCCCGGTCGAGTATAAAATAGCCGGATATTCGAGCGCTGCGAAGGCCTCTGCCGGTCAGAGCTTCTATTCCAGCGACGGGAACTCTTGGAAAGACATGACGACGATCGATTCGACCTGCAACGTCTGCATACGGGGATACACCAAGTACTGAGCCCCTAACCGGAAACGCAATTCGGACGGGCCCTTTTCTCTCGCGGGAAAAGGGCCTGTTCTTTTTTACCCCGATGAATGTACAATAGCGGTGCCGGAGGCCGATCGTCGATGAAATCGAGACCGAAAAGACGAAAACCGTCGGTCCAGATCTCCCTTGTCTTGATCCTGGCGGCTGCCGGAAGCCTTGGCCTATTCTCGCAGTCAACCCCTCGACTCCCCGGCATGAATGCCGGGGCTTGTTCGGGGTTAACCCTGAGCCCACTCAGCCCCATCTCCTCTCAAGGGGCTGAGTACAAAAGTGTCGCTTCTCGTCCCCACCATGAAAGGCGGGGCTTAGCGTTGGCGAACGGGTCAAAGAGCCGGATGGTTGTATCGCCCGCGCTTCCCGTCCCGCCCGCCCGGAGCACGACCGGACCCGTCCCGCCCCGCGGAGTGGATATCGTCGGTCACAGGCCCTCTAAGCTTCGCGCCCTGGAGGCTACGGTCATCCCCGGCGTTCCCGCTTATCTCTGGCGGCACGGCTCCGGACCGGCCGCCGTCGCCATGGTCCTGGCCTATTACGACACGCACGGATTCCCGGCCCTCCTCCCCGGCGACGGCGCGGTCCAGACGGACGCCGTCAACCTGGCCGTCGCCTCGGTCGGGCACTACAACGATTATTCCCTCCCGCTCGATTACGCCCCGACCCTCCTCAAGGACAAGTCCGAGCCGCCGGCCGGGGACGAGCATGCCGGCGATTCCCTGGCCGATTTCCTGAAGACATCC
>JALHUR010000003.1 GCA_022867325.1 Candidatus Aminicenantota bacterium
GCTCTACCTGAACCTGATTATGGCCGCGGCCATCGTCAAGGTTCCGATCATTCGCGTTTGCCTCGTCCAAGCGCCGTTCACGGTCCTGGCCGCGACGACGGGCTTGGTCGTCCTTTTTCGGCGCGTCTCCTTCCTTCCCAACGATCGGGAGGTCCGCGCGAACGGGAAGGACGTGGTCCGCGTCTTCTTCAGCATCTGGCCCATCCTGCTGACGATCGTCCTCATTTTCGCCCTCCGGCTCGATATGCTCATCGCGCTCGGGATTTCAAGCTTCTTGACCCTCATCCTGACCCGTTTGCCCTTCAAGGAAAGGCTCCGGCTTCTCCTCACCAGCACGACTCCCCGGATTGTCGTCCTGATCGCGGCCCTGATGGTTTTTAAGCGGATCCTGGAGGCGTCGGGCGCGCTCGATTCCGTGGTCAAGGCCTTCCCGCCCCGGGGGATAGCGGCCTATATCCTGCTCTTTGCGGCTCCGTTCTTCATCGGCCTCCTGACCGGCGTCAACCAGGCTTTCGTGGCCATCGCCTTCCCGCTTCTTGTCCCCATCATCGGGACGGGGCGCCCCGACATGGTCCTGTTCATGTTCGCCTACGTGAGCGGATTCGTGGGCATCCTCCTGTCGCCGGCCCATCTCTGCTTGGTTTTGACGGCCGAGTACTTCAAGGCTCCGCTCAAGGACGTCTACCGGATCCTGATCGGTCCGGTCGGCGTCGTTTTCGGGGCCGCCCTTCTGGCGCTCATCGTCTTGCGCGTGCTATAGATTAGAAAAGGACAAAGCGGCCATGACCAAACGGCTTTATTTCGAGGACCCCTACCGGACGGAGTTCGAGGCCCGCGTCCTGGACCGGCGGACGGCCGGCGGCCGGCCCGCCCTCGTCCTTGACCAAACCTGCTTCTACCCCGAGTCGGGCGGGCAGCCCTTCGACTTGGGATCCCTCAACGGCGTCGAAGTCGTTGAGGTCGTCGAGGACGCGGAGGCGATCCTTCATGTCCTGAAAAGTCAGGTCGAGGCGGACGCCGTCAAGGGCCGCATTGAATGGAAGAGGCGCTTCGACCATATGCAGCAGCATACCGGCCAGCACATCCTGTCCCAGGCGTTCGTCGAGGTCCTCAAGGGCGAGACCAAATCCTTCCACCTCGGCGGGGACAGCTCGACCCTCGAGATCGGGATCGGGACCGTTTCGGACGAGTCGCTGGAACGCGTCGAAGGCCGTGCCAACCAGGTCGTTTTCGAGGATCGGCCCGTCAAAACACGTTTTGTCCCTCCGGACAGAATCGCCGAGGTTCCGCTCCGGCGGCCGCCCAAGGTCGAGGGCGTCATCCGGGTCGTCGAGGTCGAGGGGTTTGACTGGTCGGCCTGCGGGGGAACTCACGTCGGTCGGACCGGAGAGATAGGACTGATCAAAGTCATGGGCTGGGAGCGGATAAGGGGCAATCTCCGCTTCGGCTTTGTCTGCGGAGCCCGGGCCCTGGCCGAGTTCCAAGCCCGGAACCGCGTTGTCCGGGATCTTGCCGGCAAGTTCAACATCCAAGCCGGAGACGTCCCGGTATTCGTGGAGCGGCTTGGAGCGGAGGCCAAGGAGTCCAAGCGGCGGCTGAAGAAGCTCGAGGAAACGTTAGCCGGCTACGAAGCCGGAGAGTTCGTGGCTAAGGCCGAAGGCCGGCTCGTTAAAACCGTACTGGCCGAGAGGGGTCCCGATGCGGCCCGAGCCTTAGCTTTGGCCGTCATCAGGAAAGGGGAGTTCATCGCCCTGATCGGGGCGAGATCCGAATCCCGGAGCCACCTGGTCATGGCCCGGTCCGAATCGATCGGGGTCGACCTTCGTCCGCTTGCGGCCGAGCTGGCCTCCCTCATGAACGGGAAGGGCGGAGGAAGTCCTTCGCTTGTCGAAATCGCCGGCGATCTCTCCGCGGACCTGGATGCCGTTCTTCTCGCCGCGGCGGCCAAACTCAAGATTTAGTCCGACGCTTTGATTTGGGGACACGTCACCGATTCAAGAGAATCGGTACATGTCCCCAAATCGCTCTTATTCGTAGCGGAGGGAGACGATCGGGTCGAGCTTGGAAGCCTTCTGGGCCGGAACGATCCCGAAGAAGAGGCCAATCGAGATCGAGACCGCCAAACCCATAATCACGGACCAGAGGGAAACGGTCGCCGGCAGCGGGGTCGCCGCTTTGACGACAAGCGCGATCAGGAAGCCGAACAGAACCCCGATCAGTCCGCCCATGCCGGTTAAAACGATGGCCTCGATCAGGAACTGGCGCAGGATATCGCCGGCCCGGGCGCCGATGGCCTTTCGGATGCCGATCTCGCGGGTTCGTTCCTTGACCGAGACGAGCATGATGTTCATGACGCCTATCCCCCCGACCAGGAGGCCGATCGAGGAAATGACGATCATGACCATGTAGGCGGCCCCGGTGATCTGGTTGTAGAGATCAAGGATGGTGTCCATGGTGAAGACGGAAAAGTCGTTGGGTTTGCCGAAGGGGACCTTGCGCCGCTTGCGGAGGAGGTTTGTAATCTCCTCGATCGTCTCGCTCAGGGTCCCGTGGGCGCGGGGGATGGCCGCGATCTCGATGCGCTCCTTGTCGTAGTCGAAGTATTTCATCAGGGTCGTGATCGGGATCGCGACGAAATTGTCGCGGCTCTGGCCAAACATCTGGCCCCGCTTGCTGAGGACTCCGACCACGGTGAATTTCTCGGGGCCGACCCGGATTTCTTTTCCGATGGCGCTGGTGTGGGGAAAGAGCGTCTCAGCCGTCTCGAATCCGAGCAGGCAGGAGCGGGAGGTGTGGGCGATCTCGGATTCGGTCAGGAAACGGCCCTCCTTGGGGAGATAGAGGGCGTAGACGATCGGGAATCTATCGTTGATGCCCAGGATGATCGTGTTGTCGCTCTTGACGTTCTCGTAGCGGACGGGGTTCTCGGCGAAGACGTTGGCGACGAGGTCGACGGCTACGGCTTTGACCCGGGGGCACTCCTCTTCGATGGCGACCGCGTCCTGGTAAGTCAAGTCCTTGCGGGTTCGCTCCTCCTCGGTCCGGCGGCCCATCTGGATCCCCTCGTATTTGCTGACTATGATCAGGTCAGAGCCGGCCGATTCCAGCTCGCGCAGGAAGGATTTGTTGAGGCCCTGGATGACCGAGACCATGCCGATGACGGTCATGACCCCGATCATGATCCCGAGCAGGGTCAGGAAGGAGCGCAGTTTATGGGTCTTGAGGGAGTCCAAGGCCATCGCGAAGACTTCCTTGATGATCCCGAGTCTCATTGTTCGGACCTCAGCGCGTCGATGGGGTTGAGTTTGGCGGCCTTGTTGGCCGGGTAGATACCGAAAAACAGCCCGATCGAGGTCGACATCAGGATGGCGACCAGGATCGAGGCGGGTTCGGCCCGGGAGGGCATCGAGGTCGCGATCGTCACCAGCTTGGAGATTCCGATCCCGAGCAAAATGCCGATGATTCCGCCCAGGGCCGCGATGAAGGAGGACTCGATCAGGAATTGGCGGAGGATGTCCTTGCGGCGGGCGCCGACGGCCATCCGGATTCCGATCTCCTTGGTCCGCTCGGTCACGGCGACCAGCATGATGTTCATGATGACGATTCCGCCGACGACGAGGGCGATCGAGGAGATGGCGATCATGGCGAAATAGATGCCCGAGGTGGCTGTCTTGTAAAACTGGATGAACGTCTCGGACGTCTGGAAGGAAAAGTCGTCCGGGTCGTTGAAGCGGCGTTTCCGCCAGGAGCGGAGGATGGTCCTGATCTCCTCCTGGGCCTGGAGCATCTGCTCCTGGGACCGGGTGTGGATGTTGATGTTCAGGCTGCGCCGGCTCCCGTAGGTCTTGGCGAAGGTCGTAATCGGGATCCGGATGTAATTGTCCTGGCTGAAGCCGAGGATCTTGCCCTTTTTCTTTCCCAGCCCGATGACGAGGAAGTTCTTGCTTCCGGCCTTGATCCAGCGGCCGATCGGGTCGAGGCCGCCGAAAAGCTTTTCCCGAATATCGGCGCCGATGACGCAGACGGGCCGGGAGTGGGAGTCGTCCTCTTTCCGGATGTGGCGGCCGGCCTCGAGCTCGATGACCGTCCCGATCAGGTGGTCGAGATGGGTAATCCCCCGGATTTCGGTGTTCTTGAGGATCTCGTTCCCGTACTTGACGTTCTGGTTGGTCGAGACGCTGGCCCCGACCATCTCGCAGGACTTGCAGCGGTCACGGATGACGGACATCTCGGTGAGGGTCAGATCCTTGCGCTTGAGCTGCTTTTTGAACTCCTCGAGGGAGGTCCCGATCATCGAGAACTTGGAGATCGAGAAGTCGTTGGCGCCGAAGAACGCCATCTTGGTGTAGACGTAATTATTTAGCCCTTGGATGATCGAAACGACGGCGATGATGGTCAGGACGCCGATGATGATGCCGAGCAGGGTCAGGAAGCTCCGGAGTTTGCTGCCCCAGAGAGAACTCAAGGACAAGGTGACGGTTTCGTTGATGTTGATACGGCCCATGTTCGAATTTCCTATTCTACCCTATTCCATACGGATCGGGAATCAAAAGGTTTCCCCGGGGTCGAGGGTCAGGAGCTCCACGGACGAAAGCCCGTGGAGCTTCAGTCCTAATCATCCCCGGTATTTATGCCGGGGATGATTAGGGTTGACTTGAGTCCGCGAAGACGCCACAATGGGTCCGGAAATCGGACGAACCGTTTCCGAGGAGGATGTATGAGAAAGACCATCGTAGGGATGCTCCTGTCGGGCATCCTGCTGGCGGCCCCGGCCGCGGCCTCGGCCCAGGCCGGAATCTATCTGGGCCTCCAGGGAGGGCTGTCCCTCCAGAAACCGAGCCTGGAGGGCGTCGATTTCGGGACGGATACGACTTTCATCTACGGGCTCAAGGCGGGCGTCCAGCTCCTGATGTTCGTCGTCGAGTTCCAGTACTTCCAGGGCGTTCATAGCATCAGCCTCGCGGAGATGGCGACCCTCGACTGGGACGGCCGGGCCGTCGACTACAGCCATGTCGGCCTCAACGTCAAGTATCTTCTCCCCCTCGTTATGGTTCACCCCTACCTGACCGTCGGCTATGGATATTATACGGTGGATATTGACGCCATCGACAAGGACAGGCATGGGGGAGTCAATCTCGGGGCCGGGGTCGAGGTCATGCTCGGGAAGAAATTCGGGATCACGGCCGAGGGCCGCTACCACCACGTCAAATTCGACATCACAGACCGGGACCTGAAGGTTGGGGATTACACGCTGACCGCCGGCCTTCATTTCTATTTCTAGCCGAGTCCCAGGACCCCGAGCGCTGCGGGATTATGACGATACGGCTCAACAAGTTTCTGGCCCAAGCCGGCGTCGCCTCCCGCCGGGAAGCCGACCGGATGATCCTCAACGGCGAAATCAAGGTCGACGGCCGGGTCGTCCGGGAGTTGGGGACTAAAGTCGATGAGGCCCTGGCCCGGGTCGAGGTCGGCGGACGGCCGGTCCTCCGTGAAGAGCGCCTCGTCTATATCGCCTTCTATAAGCCCAAAGGCTTCCTGGTCACTTTCAAGGATCCGCTCGGCCGGCCGACCATCATGAGCCTGCTGCCCAAACTTCGCCAGCGCGTCTTCCCGGTCGGCCGTCTCGACTTCGACAGCGAAGGGCTCCTCATCCTTACCAATGACGGGGATCTCGCCCTCCGGCTCGCCCATCCCCGCTACGAGGTCAAGAAAAAATACATCGTCGAAGCCGACGGTCTCCCCGGCCCGGACGCCCTCTACCGCCTGGAAACGGGAATTATACTCGACGGGAAGCGGACTTCTCCGGCCAAGGCCAAGCTCATGGCCGGCGGCCCCAGGCGGAGCCGGCTTCTGATCGAGGTCCATGAGGGCCGCAAGCACGAGGTCCGGAGGATGTGCGAGGCCGTCGGCCACCGGGTGCGCGCCCTGAAGAGGATCAGCTTCGCCGGACTCATGCTGGGAAGCCTCAAGCCGGGGCAATGGCGGTTTCTGGACGCCAAGGAGGTCGGCAAGCTTAAGACGACGGCCGGGATGGGTTGATCACCTAAGATTTCGAGAAAGTTTTTCTTCCGAAGCGTGTCTATCATATAATGGATGATCTTGAACTGATGCGGCGGATCGCCGCCGGCGATTCTGCCGCCCTGAAAACCCTGGTGGAGCGTTTTCAGGTCAAAGTCCTGAATCTCTGCGCCCGTCTGCTCGGCTCCCGTCAGAACGCCGAGGATGCGGCCCAAGAGGTCTTTTTTCAGGTCTACAGATCCGCCGCCGCATTCCGCGGCGATTGTCTCGTTTCGACCTGGATCTACCGCATCGCCGTCAATCGCTGCCGCAACTTCCACCGCGACAATAAAAAATTCCTGGGCTTGAGCGCCATCCCACGAGTACTCCAGGACGAGCTTCGGGACGGCGAAGCCCCGAGGCATTCACCCGGCCCCGAGTCCGTCTGGATCGAGGAAGAGCTGAAAAAGCTTACCCGGCAAGCCATCGCCTCGCTTCCCAAAAAGCAGAAATCGATGCTCATCCTTCATCAATACGAGGGGCACTCTTATAAGGAGATCGCCGAAATTCTGGATGTCTCTCTCTCCTCCGTCGAGTCCGGCCTCCACCGGGCGAAAATCAACCTCCAGAAAAGACTATCCCCCCATGTGCATGAATTCTTCCGAGGCCGCAAGTTATGATCGGGAATACGTGTCCAATAACAAGGCGATGAGAAAAAGAGCATTTGGCGAAGAACGGGCGTGCGCGATCATCGCGGACAACTTAATCACGATCGCGGAAGGAAACGCGCCAACCGAAGTCCGGCTTCATCTTGAATCCTGCGAGAGGTGCGCGCGTTTGACTCGAGGATTCATCCGGGCCTGGCGCGATATCGCTCCGCCCATGGAGGAGAATGTCTCCCCCTCCTTTTTCCCCCGGCTGATGGAAAGAATCAATGCTCATCGTGGCCATCTATTGGGCCGCAGACTCGGGATCTCCGTTGTCCGGCGATTCTTAAGGCCCGTCGCCGTGGCCGCCCTCTTCGCGGCCGGGGTTTTCGCCGGATATGAGGTCGGGAGGATCCCAAGGGAGGAAGCCGCGGCCCAGGAAGCCGTTTCTCCCGTCGTGCTCGCCGCTCTGGATAGCATTCCCCGGGGCTCGGTAGCGGATTTTTATATCGCCTATCCCATTTTAGATAAAGAAGAAAAACAATGAAAAACAAGCTTGCGAAATCAGGGCTTCTCCTGTTATCCGTCATCAACGTTACCGCGCTGCTGACTTTCGCTTATCATCGCTGGGTCCAGCCGAAAGCAGACCGGGCAGCGACGTTTCCCGTCTCCCCCGTCTGTCTCGAGGAGTCTTTATCTTTAAACGGGGCCCAGAAGAAGTGCCTCAAGGACATCCGTCTGTCCTTCGGACGGGAGGCGGAAACGGTCCAGGCGCGGATGCGGGAAAAAAGAAAGGCCCTGGTCGACGAGATCAAGAGCGACACGCCCGACCTGGCCGCGGTCGGAAAGCTCATCGAAGAGATCAGCGGGTTGCAAGCCGAGATTCAAAAAATGGCCGTCTCGCATCTTTTTGAGGAAAAGCAGCTTCTGACTCCCGAACAGAAGGAGATCTTCTTCCGGCTATTCGAGAATCATGTCTGTCCCGAGGGAAAAAAGGGCCGTCCGGACGCGGCGGGAGGCGGCGATTTCAACTGCCCCCGCGAAGACGGAACGGACTCAAAAAAATCTCATAGAGGAGGATAAATAATGAAATTGTCAAAATCGGCGGTGATTCTGCTGGCGCTTGTCTTCGCTTTTCCCCTGCTGGCCCAAAAAGAGAATCCCAAGTCCTGCCAAAAGGGTTGCGCGATTCCCAACCTGACGTCCGAGCAGACGGCCAAGGTTCAAAAGCTCGAAATCGAGCATCAAAAAGCCATGCTCCTTCTACAGGCCGATCTCAAGGCCAAGCGGCTCGATCTCCGCCAGCTCATGAGGGAAGGCGCGGACCAGAAGAAGCTCGAGGCCAAGATCGACGAAATCGCCAAAGCGGGCGGCGACGTCCAGAAGAAATGCCTCGTTTATCGGAGCGATATCCTGCGTCTGCTGACGGACGAGCAGAAAAAAGCGATGACCCAGAAATGCATGGGGATGGCCGGCGGCTGCGGGATCCGCGGTCCTGAAGCCGGATGCGGAATGCACGCGAACAGCGGCTGCCGCGACGATAAATCCTGCAAAAGCCCCAAGAAGGAATGCCGCGGGAACGAAAAAAAAGAAGGATGCGCCTCGCGGGGCGAGTGTGCAAGCGAGTGCACCAAGAAATAATCGTTCAAGAAGGGGAAAGTCAAGGGGCGGAAGCTGACCGGGCTCAGGAATCCTTTTCGGGGCCGGCCGGGAACGCTTTCAGGCTTTGGGCCAGCCGCTGGAGTTCCTTCTCAACCAGGCCGTGAACGGTCCCGTCTTCAAAGCCGCCGTCTTCCTTCCTGGCTCCAGCCGCGACGCCGGTCAGGATCTCGATGCCCTCGTCGATGGTCTTGACCGGGTAGATGTGGAATCGCCCCCCGGCGACGGCCTCGACGACGTCGCTGCGGAGCATGAGGTTCCTGACGTTCTGGTGGGGGATGATGACGCCCTGGCTCCCCGTCAAGCCTCGGGCCCGGCAGACGTCGAAGAAGCCCTCGATCTTCTCGTTGACGCCGCCGATGGGCTGGATCTCGCCCTTCTGATTGAGCGAGCCGGTGACGGCCGTGTCCTGCCGGATGGGAAGACCGGACAGGCTTGAGAGGAGAGCGTAGACCTCGGTCGAGGAGGCGCTGTCGCCGTCCACCCCTCCGTAGGACTGCTCGAAGGCGAGGCTGGCCGAGAGCGAGAAGGGCTGCTTCTGGGCGTACTGGCCGCGCAGATAGCCGCCCAGGATGAGGACGCCCTTGTTGTGGGTCGGGCCGCTCAGGTCCGCCTCCCGCTCGATATTGATGACGCCGGCCCGGCCGACCGAAGTCCGGGCCGTGATCCGGGTCGGCTTCCCGAAGGCGAACTGTCCCATGTCGTAGACGGACAGGCCGTTGACCTGGCCGACGACCGAGCTCTCGGTATCGATCAGGATGGTCCCTTCCTCGATCATCTCCTGGATCTTGTCCTCGATCAGGCTGACCCGCTCGAAGCGCTCCTTAATGGCCGTTTCGACGTCGACGCGCCCGACGATGTCGTGGCCGGCCTGTCGGGCCCAGTAGGCGGCCTCCCGGATGACGTCGGAAATGACGTGGAAGCGGGTCGAGACCTTACCCTGGCGGCCGGCGATCCGGGTGCCGTACTCGATGACGGCCGCGATCCCTTCCCGATTGAAGGGCCGCAGTTTATCCATGTCGACGATCTTCTTGATGAAGCGGACGTAGTCCGAGAGGGCCTTGTCGCTCTTGGGCATCTCGGAGTCGAACTCGGCCTTGATCTTGAAGATCTTCTTGAAATCCTCGTCGAGGGCGTAGAGGAGGTTGTAGATGGAGCTGTCTCCGATCATGACGACCTTGACGTCGACCTTGACCGGCTCGGGCTTGAGCCGGGCGGACGAGAACAGGTAGAGGGAGGCGAAATTTTGGATCTCGAACATCTGGTTGCGGAGCGTCCGCTTCAGGGTCGCCCAGACGCCCGGCTCGACCAGGGCGTCGAGGGCGTTGAGGACGAGATAGCCGCCGTTGGCCTTGAGGAAGGACCCGGCCTTGATCCGGGTGAAGTCCGTCTGGAGGAAGCCGGCCCGGGTCGTGATGAACTCGATCGAGCCGAACAGGTTCGGATAATTCGGGTTCGTCTCCATGATGACCGGGGCGGACTTGCGCACGGCGTTGTCGACGATGAGGTTGGCCCGGTACTCGAGAAAGCGCTCGGCGGCGGGCTCCCGCTCGGGCTCGTCCTTGTTCTTCTTCTGATTCTTGAACAGCTCGATGGCCGGGACGAGGTTCCGTTCGACGTCGGCCAGGTAGTCCTCGACCTTGGGATGGGCGAACCGGCTCCGCAGCTCCGCGACGGCGCCCTTGATGATGGGCGTGATCGATTCCTCGTCCCAGGCGCGGAGGCGGCGGCGGGTCTCCTCGTCCATCTCCCGGAGCTCCTCGAAGGTGCGCTCCATCTCTCCCGACAGCTCCTCGTACCTCTTGCGGAGCTCGTCCAGGTCCTTCTGGGCGAACTTCTTATCCTTGACCAGGGCCTCGAGCTTGGGGAAGGGGACGGGCTCGTCGTTGATGACGGGAACGAGCTCGGGCCGGCTGAAGAAGCCCACCTGGACCTGAATCAGGGTGAAGCCCTGCCGGGCGGCTTTGTCCTCGAAGGCCTTGAGGAGCTCCTTCTGCTTCTTCTGCTGAGTTTCGATGATCCGGTCGCGGCCCTCCGTGTAGTACTGGCTCTTCAGGAGCTCCGGGATGTGCCTCTGGAGCATGGCGATCAAATTCTCCATGCCCTGCCGGAACAAGCGCCCTTGCCCGGTCGGAAGCATGATCAGGGTCGGCTCGTCGGGCGTCTTGAAATTATGGACATACAGGATATCTTCGGGGATGGCGGCCGTTTTTTCGAGCTGTTCGAGCAGCCGCTGGACGGTCGTCGTCCGGCCCGTACCGACCATGCCCGTGATGAAGATGTTGTAGCCGCGGCTCTGAATGTTGAGCCCGGTCTGGATGGCCTTGAGAGCCCGCTCCTGGCCGATGATCTCCTCGCAGGGCTTGACCTCCTCGCTCGTGTCGCAGGGAATGGCGTCGGGCGGGCAGGACCACTTGAGCTGGCCGGCCTTGAGCTCGCTGAATCCGGTCTTGGCTGTCATGGGCGGCTCCTTCGTCTCGAATATCGTGAAACGGTCCTATTCTACCATAAAAGTTTTCGGCGCCGTCCGTCCCGGCCTTTAAAAATTCGTGCAAATGGGGTCGCGTTCTGATAAAATGGCAATGTTTTTGGAGGGTCGTGTATGGATATGATCAAGGTCGAGAAGGTCGTCACCAGGAAGAACCTCAGGGAGTTCATCCGTTTTCCCTGGGAGGTCTACCGGGGCGATCCTAACTGGGTTCCGCCGCTCATCGCGGATATGAAGGAAAAGCTCGATCCGGCCCGGAATCCTTTCCTCGAGCATGCCGAAATGGAGCTCTTCCTGGCCCGTCGGGGCGGCCGTGTCGAGGGCCGGATCGCCGCCATTCTCGACAGGGACCATAACTCGTTCCAAAACGAGACCACCTCTTTTTTCGGCCTTTATGAAAGCTTTGACGATCCCGAGGTCGCGGCCGCCCTTCTCGATACGGCCGGCGCCTGGGGGAAGGCCAGGGGGATGACCGTCCTCCGGGGCCCGATGAACTTGTCCATGAACGACGAGTGCGCGTTCCTGCTCGAGGGATTCGATTCGCCCCCCGTACTCATGATGCCCTACAATCCTCCCTACTATCTCGATCTCATGGCCAAGGCCGGCCTGACCAAGGCCAAGGACCTCTACGCCTTCATCATGAGCCGGGATCACGACACGGCCCTCAAAGTCGCGGCCGTCGTCGAAAGAGCCAAGAAGGTGCTTCCGGCCGTGCTGAGGACGGTCGATGTCAAGAACGCGGCTGCGGAAGCCGAGAAGATCGCTTACATCTACAACAACGGCTGGAAGAAGAACTGGGGGTTTGTCCCCTGGACTCCCAACGAGATGAAGCACATGGTCGGCAAGCTCAGAACCATGGCCGACCCCGACCTCGTCGTTTTCGCCGAGATCGAGGGGAAGCCGGTCGGGTTCGCTTTCGGCCTTCCCAACTACAACGAAGTCCTCCGCAAGATGAACGGCCGCCTGTTCCCGGTCGGTTGGCTCATTTTTCTACTCAACAAGAAGAGGATCAAGAGTATGCGGGCCCTCGTTTTCGGTGTCGTCAAAGATTATTATCACACCGGGCTCAGCTACCTTCTCTATTCCGAGTTCGAGCGGAACGCCATCCGGAAGGGCTACCAGTGGGGGGAGCTGTCCTGGCAGCTCGAGGACAACGATGCCGTCAATCATTTCGCGGCCTCGATCGGCGCGAAGATCTACAAAAAATACAGGATCTACCAAAAACCCATCGCCTGAGGAGGGACGCGCATGGAAAAGTATGAAGGTAATCTCCAAGTCAAAGGGTATAAGGTCGGGATCGTTCTGAGCCGCTTCAACCAGTTCCTTTCGGAGCGGCTCCTCGAGGGCGCCCTCGACGCTCTCAAAAAGCTGGGGGCGGACGACAAGGACATCAGTATCTACAAGGTTCCCGGATCCTTCGAGATTCCCCTCCTGGCCAAGAAATTAGCCAAAGCCAAAAAGGTCGACGGAATCGTCTGCCTGGGTGTCCTGATCAGGGGCGATACCCCCCATTTCGACTTCCTGAGCGCCGAGGTGACCAAGGGCTTGGCCCAGGTCGCCCTGGACGAGGGAATTCCCGTTTCCTTCGGCATCCTGACCGTCGACACCATCGAGCAGGGGATCGAGCGGGCCGGCACGAAATCCGGAAACAAGGGTTGGGACGCCGTCCTGGCTTTGGCCGAGACGCTCAACCTGCTCCAGGAGGCCGGGCTCCGCTGAGAGACCGGGGGGAGAGTCCGTAGCCATGGGGAAGAGACGGGAGGCCCGGGAGTGCGCCCTCCAGGTCCTGTTCCAGCTCGAGTTCGACAGCACCGACGTCGAACGGAGCCTTAACGAATACTGGACCGGCAAAAAGCCCAAAACCGAGGTCCGTGATTACGCGAGTTGGCTCGTCCACGGCATCCTGGATCGGAAGGCGGACATCGACGGGCTGATCAAAGATACGTCCGAACACTGGCGCATGGAGCGGATGGGGCTTGTCGACCGGAACATCCTCCGGATGGCCGTCTACGAGCTCCTCGAGGAAAAAGTCCTGGCCCCTCCGATCATCATCAACGAGGCCATCGAAATCGCCAAGAAGTACAGCGACGAAAAATCGGCGACTTTCATCAACGGACTCCTGGACGCGATCCGGAAGAAGCTCGAGACGCGTCCCTCCCGGACCCGGAAGAGTAAAGAAGGCCAACATGGACCCCAAAAAAGAACCCGAGGATCAAATCGGCGATCAGGAACAGGCCCGACGGGCCAATCTCGCTGAGCTGGCCCGCGGGGGCGTCGACCTGTTTCCCCATAAAGCCGAGTGGACCCAGACCGTTTCCGCGGCCGTGGCCGGCTACGGCGCCGTCTCCGCCTCCGACCTCGAGGCCCGCGCCGACGAGGTCCGCGTCCCCGGGCGCATCCTCTCCGTGCGCCAGATGGGCAAGGCGACCTTTTTCCACATCTCGGACAGCGCCGCCCGGCTCCAGGTTTATCTCCGGTCCGATGTCGTGGGTCCCGACGCCTACAAGCGGTTCGGCCTGCTCGACATCGGCGACGTCGTCCTGGCCGTCGGCAAGCTTTTCAAGACCCGGACCGGCGAGCTGACCGTCCTGGCCGACCAGATCGTCTTCCTGGCCAAATCCCTCCATCCGCTTCCCGAGAAGTGGCACGGCCTCCAGGACGTCGAGCTCCGCTACCGGAAGCGCTACCTGGACCTGATCATGAATCCCGAGACCAACCGCGTTTTCCGGCTGAGGAGCGACGTTGTCGCCGCCATCCGGCGCTTCTTCGACGAGCGCGGCTACATCGAGGTCGAGACCCCGATGATGCACGTCATCCCGGGGGGCGCCCTGGCCCGGCCCTTCCGGACACACCACAACGCGCTCGACCTGGACCTCTACCTCCGAGTGGCGCCCGAGCTTTATCTGAAGAGGCTCGTCGTCGGGGGGCTGGAGCGCGTCTACGAGATCAACCGGAGTTTCAGGAACGAGGGGATCTCCTCCGAGCACAATCCCGAGTTCACC